>CALJUI010000208.1 GCA_937975735.1 uncultured Rubrivivax sp. | reverse complement strand
GATCTGCGCGCCGTTGTCCTGCTCCTTGCCGACGCGCGAGACGACCATCGCCGACGCGACCGAGATCAGCAGCGCCGGGATCTGCGCGACCAGCGCGTCGCCGACCGCCAGCAGGATGTAGCTCTCGGCGGCCTGGCCGGCCGACAGGCCATGCATCGCCATGCCGATGATGAAGCCGCCGACGATGTTGATGAACAGGATCAGCATGCCGGCCAGCGCGTCGCCCCGCACGTACTTGCTGGCACCGTCCATCGAGCCGAAGAAGTCCGCCTCCTCGCCGACCTCGGCGCGGCGGCGCTTGGCCTCCTGCTCGTCGATCAGGCCGGCGTTCAGGTCGGCGTCGATCGCCATCTGCTTGCCCGGCATCGCGTCGAGGGTGAAGCGCGCGCCGACCTCGGCGATGCGCTCGGCGCCCTTGGTGACGACGATGAAGTTGATCACGACCAGGATCGCGAACACGATCAGGCCGACGGCGAAGTTGCCGCCGATCAGGAAGTGGCCGAAGGACTCGATGACCTTGCCGGCCGCGCCAGGGCCGTTGTGGCCCTCGAGCAGCACGACGCGCGTCGACGCGACGTTCAGCGACAGGCGCAGCAGCGTCGTGACCAGCAGCACCGAGGGCAGCGCCGCGAAGTCCAGCGGCTTGACCATGTGCGCGGCGACCATCATCACCATCAGCGCCAGCGCGATGTTGAAGGTGAACAGCAGGTCCAGCACGAAGGGCGGCAGCGGCAGCACCATCATCGCCAGCATCATCACGACGAAGATCGGCGCGGTGACCAGCGCGGCGGCGTTGCCGCCGACCCCGAAGACGGCGCCGAACGGGCGCATGAAGGCGTTCATTGCTCAGCTCCCGGGCGGCCGTCGGCCGGATCGAGGCCCGGCGGCAGCTGGAGCGCCGGCGGCTCGGCCGGCGACGCGGCGCCACCGGCGGCCGCGGCGCGCAGCTGGTAGACCCAGGCCAGCACCTGCGCGACGACCGTGAACAGCGTTGCCGGGACCTCCTGATCGACCTCGCAGTGCGCGTACAGCGCACGTGCCAGCGGCGGCGCCTGCAGCACCGGCACGGCCGCGGCGCGGGCGGCGTCGCGGATGCGCATCGCCATCAGGTCGGCGCCCTTGGCGATCACCCGCGGCGCGCCCATCGAGGCCTCGTCGTACTTCAGCGCCACGGCGTAGTGCGTCGGGTTCATCACCACCACGTCGGCGCCCGGCACCGCGGCCAGCATGCGCCGGTTCGCCAGCGCGCGCATGCGCGCCTTGATCTTGCCCTTGACCTCGGTGTTGCCCTCGACGTCCTTGTGCTCCTTCTTCACCTCCTCGTGCGACATGCGCAGCTGCTTGAGCAGGCGGTGGCGCTGGAAGGGCACGTCGACCAGCGAGAAGGCGGCCAGCACGAGCAGCAGCAGCACCAGGCCGCCGAGCACCAGGTCGCCGGCGCCGCCGATCGCCGACGGCAGCGCCAGCGCCAGCAACTGCGGGAAGTCCTCGATGCGGTAGCGCAGATACAGCGCGCCGACGAGGCCCAGCACCAGCGCCAGGCCGCAGGTCTTGAGCAGGTCGCCGAGCTGGTTCATCGAGACCATGCGCGCCAGGCCGCTGAGCGGATTCATCTTGCCGAACTTGGGCTTCAGCGGCTTGAGCGTGAAGTTCCAGCCGCCGGACAGCGTGCCCGCGGCCAGCGCCACCAGCAGCATGACCAGACCGATCGGCAGCACGACGGCGAGCATGCGCAGCGCCATCGCGCCGAGGTGGCCGACCATCGCCTCGGGGTGGCCGACCGTCGAAGTGTCGAAGGCCAGGCCGTCGATGACGGTCTGGCGCAGCCACTCGGTCAGCGTCGGCGCCGCGGCCACCAGCAGCGCGCCGCCGGCGGCGAAGGCGCCGAGATGCCCGAGATCGCGCGAACGCGCGACCTGGCCCTCGCTGCGGGCCTTGCCGATCTTGCGTTCGCTGGCGGGTAGTCTGCGGTCCTGGGCGTCGTCGGCCATGGCGAGGTGATGCTCCTGGTGAGCGTCGCCATGGTGCCGCGCGAGGGCGCGGACTTGAGCCCGATAAGCGGGGGAATGGGTGCGGTGTTCGCGCTAACGCGCGAGCCGGCGCGTCAGAACCCCAGGCTGGCGAGCAGCGAGTCGACCTCGTCCTGGCTCGCCACCGTGTCGGGGCGCGCGCGGGGGTCGACGACCGGGCCGTTCAGGGTCTCGGGCTCGGCCTTGCGGATCTGGTCCGGCGGAATCACCTGCATCAGCAGGTTGACCAGGCTGATCTCGAGCTCGCCGGCGAGCGTGACGACCTTGGCCACCACCTGGCCCGTCAGGTCGTGGAAGTCCTGCGCCAGCATGATGTCGGTCAGGTGGGCGTCCACCCGCCCGGTCGCGGCCTCGACGTCGCCGACGAAGTTCAGCACCGCCCCGCTGGCCACCGCCTTGACCGGATCGGCGGTCAGCGCGTTGGCCAGCGCACGGGTGCGATCGGAGATCGAGCGCTGCTCGGCCTTGGCCTGCTCGACCGAGGTCAGCACGCGGTTGGCGGCGTCGGCGGTCTTGTCGGCGATGTAGGTCAGCCGGCTGCGCGCGTCGGGCAGGCCGACGGCGGCGCGCTGCAGCTGCGGCATGACGCCGAGCTGCTGCAGGGTGTCGTGCAGCAGCCGGGTGATCGTGCCGACCTGGATGAAGACCTCGGTCGGATTGGGCGTGGCGGCGGGCGCCAGCGACTGGGGCGTGTCCATCTTCATGATGCGGTCGTGCGTCAGGCCGGGGTGCCGAGCTTCTGGACGATCTTGACGATCTTCTCTTCCAGCGTGGCCTTGGTGAAAGGCTTGACGATGTAGCCGGCGGCGCCGCTCTGCGCCGCGAGCACGATGTCTTCCTTGCGCGCCTCGGCGGTGACCATCAGCACCGGCAGGTGCTTCAGGCCGTCGTCGGCCTTGATCGCCTTGAGCAGTTCGAAGCCGTTCATGTTCGGCATGTTGATGTCGGACACGACGAAGTCGAACTTCGCCGCGCGCAGCATGCCCAGCGCGACGACGCCGTCCTCGGCCTCCTCGGCGTTGTGGCAGCCCATCTCCTTGAGCAGGCCGCGCACGATGCGGCGCATGGTCGAGAAGTCGTCGACGATCAGGAACTTCAGGTCGGTGGGCATGCTCATGGCGAACGTCTTGGAACCTAAGAAATGACGGCTTGAACTCTTATCGGACCGGCGCCGGGCGACTTGAATGCCCGGCCAGCGGGGCCAGGTCCGGCTTGATCGACGGTTCCAGGGCGGGCGTGGCGTCGGGCACGGTCTCGGCGTCGACGCGGAAGAAGCGGTCCTCGGCGTCGCGGTTCATCACGATGATGCTGATGCGGCGGTTGCTCGGCGCGCGCGGGTCCTGGCGGTCGAACGGCACGCTGTCGGCCAGGCCCTGCACGCGCAGCACGCGGTCCGGCGGCAGGCCGCCGGCCATCAGCTCGCGGCGCGAGGCGTTGGCGCGGTCCGACGACAGCTCCCAGTTGCTGTAGCCGCGCCCTTCCCCGCCGAACGGTGCGGCGTCGGTGTGGCCCTCGAGCGTGACCCGGTTCGGCACCTCGCCGAGCACGCCGCCGATCTCGCGCAGCAGCGCGCGCATGTGCGGCTGCACGACGGCGCTGCCGCTCTCGAACATCGGCCGGTTGAATTCGTCGACGATCTGGATCCGCAGGCCGTCGCGCGTCATGTCCAGCCGGATCTGCGAACTCATCGCGGCCAGCGCCGGGTTGGCGCCGAGCGCGCGCTCGACCTTCTCCTTCAGCCCGCGCAGGCGCGCCGCCTCGGCACGCAGCTGCTCGGCCTTGAGCGCCTGCAGGTTGATCGCGCGGCGTTCGGCCTCCACGTCGCCACGCTTGACCTGGCCGCCCGATCGTGTCAGGTCTTCGCCGCCGCCCTTGAGCACGTGCGACGAGTCGCCCGAGCCGGAGCCGCCCGACAGCGCGACCTTCAGCGGCGACTGGAAGTAGTCGGCGATGCCCTTCTTGTCGCCTTCGGTCGTCGATCCGAGCAGCCACATCAACAGGAAGAAGGCCATCATGGCCGTCACGAAGTCAGCGTAGGCGATCTTCCACGCCCCGCCATGCGCCGCATGGCCGCCCTTCTTGACCTTCTTGACGATGATCGGCTGAAGCTTCTTGGCATCCCCGGCCATTACGCGCCCCCAAGCTCGCTGCGCTCGCTACCCCCCGAGGGGGCCACGAACCGGACCGGGAAACCCGGATCCGGTTCGGACCGCGCTGTTCGCCGCCGACTCACTTCTTGCCTTTCACGTGGCTTTCCAGTTCGACGAAGGTCGGGCGCTCGGTCGAGTACAGCACCTTGCGGCCGAACTCGATCGCGACCTGCGGGGCGTAACCCTGCATCGACGCCAGCAGCGTCGTCTTGATGCACTGCAATCCCTTACCGGCCTCGTCGACCTTCTGCTCCAGCAGGCCGGCCAGCGGCTCGGCGAAGGCGTAGGCCAGCAGGATGCCGAGGAAGGTGCCGACCAGGGCCGAGCCGATCATGCCGCCCAGCACCGCCGGCGGCTGGCCGACCGAGCCCATCGTGTTGACCACGCCCAGCACCGCCGCGACGATGCCGAAGGCCGGCAACGCGCCGGCCAGGCGCTGCAGCGCGGCCACGGCGCTGTGCGCCTCGTGGTGGTGGGTCTCGATCTCGCTGTCCATCAGCGACTCGATCTCGTGCGCGTTCAGGTTGCCCGACACCATCATGCGCAGGTAGTCGGTGACGAACTCGGACACGTGGTGATCGTTGCCCACCGTCGGGTACTTCTGGAACAGCGGCGAGCTGTGGGGGTCCTCGACGTCCTTCTCGATCGACATCAGGCCTTCCTTGCGGGCCTTCTGCAGGATGTCGTAGAGCAGCGCCATCAGCTCCATGTAGCGCGCCTTGGTGTACTTGCTGCCCTTGAAGCACTGGGCCAGGCCCTTCATCGTGGCCTTCAGCACCTTGGGCTGGTTGTTGGCGACGAAGGCGCCGAACGCGGCGCCGCCGATCGCCGCCATTTCGAACGGCAGCGCCTTCAGCACGACGGCGATGTTGCCGCCGTGGGCGATGAACACCCCGAACACGGCAGCCAGCGCGACGACCCAGCCGATGATGACGAACATGTTGGAAGATCCGGATTGATCGGTCCCGCAGCGGGTGCGGGGCTTATGCGGGGTTATCGGCGTCGGCCGCGCCGGGTTGAGGCCCGATCCGCCAGGCCCGGACGGCGCGGCCCCCGGCCAGCGCGACCTCGAGGTCGGCGGCGCGGTCGGGCACCGCGAATTCCAGGCTGACCAGCCAGCTGCCAGGCGTCATCTGCGCCTGCGCCTTGGCCCAAGCGCGGGCCATGCTCTCCGGGCGCTGGAACAGGTAGACCAGGTCCTGCCCTTCCCAGGACGTGGCCCACATGTCGCCGCGGCGCACGTCGGCGAAGCGGCAGCGCAGCGCCGACCAGGCCACGAGCGGCCAGCTCCACTCGACGCCGGCGATGCGCGCGCACGGCCAGGCGTTGCGCAGCGCGCGCAGCCCGTCGCCCGCGCCGCTGCCGGCGTCCAGCACCCGCGCGC
>CALJUI010000207.1 GCA_937975735.1 uncultured Rubrivivax sp. | reverse complement strand
GCCGGCCGCTCGGGCGCCGGCTCGGGCCGCCGCGGCTCGAGGCCCTGGATCACGGCCGGCGGAATGCGCTGCGTCGTGAAACGCTGGATGCGCTGGATCATGCCGGCGTCGCGTCGCTCGGCCAGGGTCACCGCGATGCCGGCGCGGCCGGCGCGGCCGGTGCGGCCGATGCGGTGCACGTAATCCTCGGCCTTCATCGGCAGCCCGTAGTTGATGACATGGCTGATCGTCGGCACGTCGATGCCGCGCGCGGCGACGTCGGTGGCCACCAGCACCCGCAGGTCGCGCGTGCGCAGCCCGTGCAGCACGCGGTTGCGCCGGCCCTGCGGCATGCCGCCATGCAGCGACGCGACGCGGTGGCCCATCTCGGCCAGCCGGTCGGCGAGCCAGTCGGCGTCGCGCTGCGTGCTCGTGAACACGATCGCCTGCTCGACGCTGCGCTCGGTCAGCAGGTGCTCGAGCAGCGCGTCCTTGTGGGCGCGGTCGTCGGCCCAGTGCAGGCGCTGCTCGATGTCGGCGTGCGCCTCGGTGTGCGAGGCGACGTCGATGCGCTGCGGCTCGCGCAGCAGGTCCTGCGCCAGCCGACCGACGTGGCCGGCGAAGGTCGCGCTGTACATCACCGTCTGGCGCGCCGCCGGCGTGGCCTGGGCGATGTGCTGGATGTCCTCGATGAAGCCCATGTCGAGCATGCGGTCGGCCTCGTCGAGCACCAGCATCTCGACGTTGGCCAGCACGGCCTTGCCCGAGCCGAGGTGGTCGATCAGGCGGCCGGGCGTGGCGATCAGGATGTCCAGCGGCCCGCGCAGCGCCTTCAGCTGATAGCCGTAGGGCACGCCGCCGACGATCGTAGCGATCCGCAGGCCCGGCACGTGGCGGCCGTAGTTCATCGCGGCCTTGGACACCTGCATCGCCAGTTCGCGGGTCGGCGTCAGCACGAGCACGCGCGGGCCGGCGACCACACCCTTCTCGCGGCGCTTGGACGCATCGCCGCGCGCGGCCAGCACGCGCATCAGCGCCGGCAGCACGAAGGACGCGGTCTTGCCGCTGCCGGTGCTCGACGAGACCATCAGGTCGCGGCCGTCCAGCGCCGGCGGGATGGCGCGCTGCTGCACTTCGGTGGCGCTCTGGTAGCCGGCATCGGCCAGCGCCCGCTGCAGCGAGGCGTTCAGGTTCAGGGTCTCGAAACTCATGTCGATCTCATGGCATCCGGCGCGCACGCATGCGCGCCGGCGGCGCCCTCGGAGGGCCACCGCTGGTGAAGTCGCTTGATGTGGGGAATCAGGGCGACGGCATCGCCGCCGACCGCTCCGGGTCCGGAGCGCTTCACGCCTGAGATCGGAGGATCGACCGGCGTGGTCAGAGGGGATGAACGAATGCCTTCGACTCGAAGGCAGCCGAGCAGTATAGCCCGTTTCGCGTTCTCCCGTGCCACGGTCGCGCTACACTCTCTTTCGGTCGGCAGTTCACCCAGGCGTTGCCGCGCGACGTGTCGCGAGCTAAACCTGCCCCAAGACGTGCAGCCTCAGGACCCACCGCGGTGGGCGCCGGGCCGGCAAGACGGCAACCCCCGGCGGCCCGCTCGCGGGCTGGAAGGCGTCCGCCCTGCTTGGAGTCTTTCGCATGTCCCGTCCCCTGTTGCCCTTCGCGGCACCCGATCTTTCGTCCTTCGCCCGCGCGCTCGGCGACGGCCTGAAGGCGCGCCACGCCGAGCGGCCGACGCCGCCCTCGCATGTCGAGATGCTGAACCTGATCGCCCGCGCGCTCGGCCATCGCAACGTGCAGGCCCTGCGCGCCGCCCTCGCCCGGCCCCTGCCCAAACCGGTGCTGGCCACCGAGGATCGGCCGCCGCCCGGCCCGCTGACCGAGCACGCGCGCAAGGCGCTGGCCCAGTTCGACAGCCGCGGGCGACTGATCCGCTGGCCCAACAAGTTCGCGGTCCAGCGGCTGGCGATGTGGGTTCTGTGGACCCACTTCGAGGCCAAGCGACCCTACACGGAGGCCGAGGTCAACGCCGTGCTGAAGACGCTGAACGCCTTCGGCGACCACGTCACGCTTCGGCGCGAGCTGATCGACCACCGACTGCTGGAGCGCGAGAGCGACTGCTCGGAGTACCGCAAGCTGCCGGCCAGGCCGGATGCCGAGACCCGCGCGCTGCTGACCGCCTGGCGGGCTCAGCGCCGATCGGACCGCAGCCGCGCAATGCGCGTCTGACTCACACCGCCAGCAGGTGCTGGCGGTAGTGGAGCAGTTCGTCGATCGACTCGTGGATGTCGGCCAGCGCGGTGTGCGCCTGGGCCTTCTTGAAGCCCTCCATCGCGGCCGGCTTCCAGCGCCGCGCCAACTCCTTCAGCGTGCTGACGTCGAGATTGCGGTAGTGGAAGAAGGCCTCGAGCTGGGGCATGTCCTTGGCCAGGAAGCGCCTGTCCTGGCAGATCGAGTTGCCGCACATCGGGCTCTTGCCCTTCGGCACGTACTGCGAAAGGAAGGCGATCACCTGCGCCTGGGCGGCCGCCTCGTCGATCGTCGAGGCCTTGACGCGGTCGGTCAGGCCGCTCTTGCCGTGCGTGCCGGTGTTCCAGGCGTCCATCGCGTCGAGCACCGCGTCGCTCTGGTGCACGGCGATCACCGGCCCCTCGACGCGCACCGTGATCTGCGGGTCGGTCACGACGACCGCGATCTCGATGATGCGGTCGGTGGTGGTGTCCAGGCCGGTCATCTCGAGGTCGATCCAGACCAGATTGTGTTCGCTCAGGGGCAGGGTGGGCGTCGACATAAAGAGGGCTTGTGGGCAAAGCAGGGATTCTGACCCAAGCCTACACTTCGGTCCCGATGCACCCTTCGACCATCTCTCTGCTCTTCGCCGCCGTCCTGCTGGCGTCGCTGGCCGTCAAGTTCTGGCTCGCGACGCGGCAGATGCGCCATGTCGCCGCGCACCGCGACCGCGTGCCGCCGGCCTTCGCCGCCAAGGTATCGGCCGAAGCCCACCGCAAGGCGGCCGATTACACGCTGGCCAAGGGCCGGCTGGGCCTGTTCAGCACCGCGTTCGCGGGCGCCGTTCTGCTGGGGTGGACGCTGCTCGGCGGCCTGGACGCGCTGAACGTCTTCGTCCGCGACCTGGTGCAGCCGCGCTGGGGCGACATGGTCTACCAGCTGGCGCTGCTCGGCGCCTTCGCACTGATCGGCGGCCTGCTCGAACTGCCCTTCGAGTGGATCAGCACGTTCCGGATCGAGCAGCGCTTCGGCTTCAACCGCATGACGCCGCGGCTGTTCGTCGTCGACCTGCTCAAGGGCGTCGCCGTCTCGGCGCTGATCGGACTGCCGATCGCCGCCACCGTGCTGTGGCTGATGGGCGCCAGCGGCGGGCTGTGGTGGCTGTGGGCCTGGGTCGCCTGGGTGGGTTTCAACCTCGTTCTGCTGGTCCTGTACCCGACCGTGATCGCGCCGTTGTTCAACAAGTTCGAGCCGCTTCAGGACGAGGGCCTGAAGGCCCGCGTGCAGGCGCTGATGCAGCGCTGCGGCTTCGCCGCGCGCGGCCTGTTCGTGATGGACGGCAGCCGCCGATCGGCACACGGCAACGCCTACTTCACCGGCCTGGGCGCGGCCAAGCGCGTGGTCTTCTTCGACACCCTGCTGCAGCGCCTGACCCCGGGCGAGGTCGAGGCCGTGCTGGCGCACGAGCTCGGCCACTTCACGCGCCGCCACGTGCACAAGCGCATGGCGACGATCTTCGTGATCAGCCTGGGCGCGCTGGCGCTGCTCGGCTGGCTGGCCGGCCAGCCGGCGTTCTACGCCGGCCTCGGCGTGGCGCCGAACCTGGCCGCGTCGAACGACGCACTGGCGCTGCTGCTGTTCATGCTGGCGCTGCCGCCGTTCGGCTTCTTCGCCGCACCGCTGATGGCGCAGCTGTCACGCCGTCACGAGTTCGAGGCCGACGCCTACGCCTGCGCGCAGGCCGACGGTCGCGACCTCGCCAGCGCGCTGATCAAGCTGCACGAGGACAACGCCGCGACGCTCACGCCCGATCCGGTCTACGTGCGCTTCTACTACTCCCACCCGCCGGCCAGCGAGCGCCTGGCGGCGCTGCCGGTGCCGTCGGCATGACCGATCTTCCACTGCGCGCCCGCCGTTGCCGGCCACTCGAAGGCGGCTCGCCGATGGACGAGGCCGAGGCACGTGCGCTGCTGCCCGAGCTGATCGGCTGGTCCCTCGTCGGCGATGCGCTGGAACGCCGCTTCGCCTTCGACGACTTCCATCGCACGATGGCCTTCGTCAACGCCGTCGCCTGGATCGCCCACGAACAGGACCATCATCCGGAACTGTCGGTCGGCTACGGCCAGTGCACCCTGCGCTTCTCGACCCACTCGGTCGGCGGCCTGTCGATCAACGACTTCATCTGCGCCGCCAAGGTCGACGCCTTGCTGCCTTGAGCCGCTTCGATGCGCTCGACGTCGGCCTCGTCGTCGCAACGCATGGCCGCCACGTTATGGTCGAGACGCCGGAACGCGAGCGCGTGCTGTGCCATCCGCGCGGCAAGAAGAGCGAGGTCGTGGTCGGCGACCGCGTGCGCTGGCAGGCCGCCGGCGACGAAGGCGTCATCGAGCACATCGAGCCGCGCAGCAACCTGCTATTCCGCCAGGACGAGTGGCGAACCAAGTCCTTCGCCGCCAACCTCGACCAGATCCTGGTGCTGGTGGCCGGTGAGCCGGTCTTCAGCGAGTCGCAGCTGACGCGCGCGCTGATCGCGGCGGCGCAGGCCGGCATCCGGGCGGTGATCGGCTTGAACAAGATCGACCTGCCCGCGGCCACGACCGCCCGCGAGCGGCTTCTCCCCTACCGGGCGATGGGGGTCGAGGTCATCGAGCTGGCGCTGAAGGCCGACCCGGCGGCGTCGGCACGCACGCTGCGGGCGCTGCTGGCGGGCCGCACGACCCTCGTGCTTGGGCCCAGCGGCACCGGCAAGAGCACGCTGATCAACCTGATGGTGCCGCGCGCCGAGGCCGAGGTCGGCGAGATCTCGACCGCGCTGAACAGTGGCCGCCACACCACGACGACGACGCGCTGGTACTGGCTGGGCGACGCCCCCGACGCCGGCGCCCTGATCGACTCGCCGGGCTTCCAGGAGTTCGGCCTGCGCCAGGTCGAACCGACCGCGCTGGCGCCGCTGATGCCCGACCTCGCGGCCTGCATCGGCGGCTGCCGGTTCCACAACTGCACCCACCGCCACGAGCCGGCCTGCGCGGTGCGCGATGCCGTCGAGCGCGGCGAGATCAGTGCCGGCCGCTACCGGATCTACGCCGAGCTGTTCGACGAGCTGAGCCGCAAGCGCTGGTGATCAGCCCAGCACGTTGGCCAGCGTCAGCAGCGCCAGCAGCAGCATCCATAGCACGACCGAGCGCCACACCAGCGCGACGACGCTCTGAAGGTGCGCGGTCTCCGGCGGCACACCCGGCGTGTGCCCGGCGGCGCCGGCGTCGTCGGAGCCGAGGCCGGCGGTGAAGGTCTTCGAGCGGTCGGGCGTGACGCCCGGCGCGGCACTGCCGCCGAGTTGCAGGCCGACCGCGCCGGCCGCTGCGCTCAGGATGATGCCTTCGTTGACGTGCTGCCACAGCACAGCGTCGCGCCGCCAGCCCCGAACGGCTTCCTCGAAGTTGCCCACCACGGCGAAGCCGAATGCCGTCATCCGCGCTGGCACGTGGTCGATCGTGTTGAAGGCGCGTCGCGCGACCTCGAGCAGCCGCTCGTTGCCCGGCGCCTGCAGCGCACGATGCCGGTAGCCCCAGTAGCGGCGTGCGAACTCGGCCAGACGGTAGAACACCGCCCCCAGCGGCCCGAGCCCGAAGGCGGCCAACAGCACGAACCAGAAGAAGACGCCGAACACGTGCCGGTGCGCCGCCAGCAGCGCGTGCTCGACGACATGGCGCAGCAACTCGGTGCGCGGCAGTTCGCTCGCGTCGAGGTGGCGCCACTCGGCCAGCAGCCGGCGCGCCTCGTCCTCGTCGCCGCGGGCCAGCGCATCGCGGATGTCGGTGAAGAAGTGGCTGAACTGGCGGAAGCCGAGCGTGAGGTAGAGCACCGCCACGTTCAGCAGCCAGGCCACCGGCGCCGAGACCTGGTGCACGAGGAGCCATACGCCGCACAGGAACAGCGAGGGGAAGACGACGCCGACGATCCAGACGACCCAGGCGTGATGCGCCTGGCCGGCATCGAAGTTGCGCCCGGTCCAGGCGACCCACGCGACCAGCCCCCGATGGAAGACGTTGTCGCGGGTGAGCGGCTTGAGCTGCTCCAGCAGCAGCGCGAGCAGGACCGAGAAGAAGCTCATCGCGTCGGGATCATACCGAGCGGGCTGCGGTCATCGGCTGAGGAAGTGGTACAGGTTGCGCAGCATCGCCGCGGTCGCGCCCCAGATGAAGTAATCGCGGACCACGCCGTCGGCACCCGGACCGCGCCAGGGCATCGACAGGAACTGGCGCGACTGCCCCTCGAACTCGAAGCGGTGGCGCTGGTGGTGGGCCGGGGTCATCAGGTAGTCCAGCGGGACCTCGAAGGCCTCGTCGACCTCGAAGGTGTCCAGCCGCAGCACGGGCGGTGCGGCGACCAGCCCGACCACCGGCGTGACGACGAAGTTGGTGATCGTCGCGTAGGGCGGCAACTGGCCGATCACGTCCACGCTGGCCGCGTGCACGCCCACCTCCTCCTGCGTCTCGCGCAGTGCCGCGGCGGCGACGTCGGCGTCATGGGGTTCGACCCGGCCGCCGGGAAAGCTGATCTGGCCCGCGTGGTCGCGCAGGTGCGCGGTGCGCCGCGTCAGCAGCACGCGCAGGCCCTGCTCGCGCTCGACCAGCGCCACCAGCACGGCAGCAGCGGCCTGGGCCCGGCCGCCGAGGACGCGGCCGTCGCCGGCCAGCGCGGGCTGCCAGTCGCCCCGTCGCGCGAAGGCCTCGCGAAGCGCGCCCGGGCGCAGCCGCAGCGGGTCGACGGCAGGCAGATGGGCGTCGGTGCCGATCACCGGCACCGCGTGCGGGTCGAGGATGCGGCTCGGCGGGCTCATGGCGCGATCAGCACCCGGGCGGCCGCACCGCGCGGTGCATCAGGCCAGCTTTTCCTTGATGCGGGCCGACTTGCCGCTGCGGTCACGCAGGTAGTACAGCTTGGCACGGCGGACATCGCCGCGCCGCTTGACCTCGATGCCGTTGATCAGCGGGCTGTAGAGCTGGAAGGTGCGCTCGACGCCCTCGCCGCTCGAGACCTTGCGCACGATGAAGCTGCTGTTCAGGCCGCGGTTGCGCTTGGCGATGACCACGCCTTCATAGGCCTGCACGCGCTTGCGCGTGCCTTCGACGACGTTCACGCTGACGACGACGGTGTCGCCGGGCGCGAAGGCCGGAATGGTCTTGTTCAGGCGAGCAATCTCTTCTTGCTCGAGGGTCGCGATCAGGTCCACGGGATTCTCCAGGCGATCGTGCAGGCGCGTGGGTTGGAGGTGTGGCGGGCCGACCCGGCATCCGGCGCCGGGCCCGGCCGGCGCCTTCTGGGTGCGCGGCAGAGGATCGAAAAGCCTTTGATTATATATCGAGAGCCGCCAGATAGCGCTCGTCGGCGGCGGTCAATCGCCCGGCGGCGCGCGCCGCGTCGATCAGATCGGGCCGTCGCCTCGCCGTCAGGGCCAGCGCCTTCTCGCGCCGCCAGCGCGCGATCTCTCCGTGATGCCCGGACAGCAGCACCGGCGGCACCGGCCGGTCGCCGGCGGGCCGCACCAGCACCTCGGGTCGGCTGTACTGCGGCCCCTCGAGCAGGCCGTCGGAGAAGCTGTCCTGCTCATGCGAGGGCGCGGCGAGCACGCCCGGCTGCAGCCGCGCCACCGCGTCGAGCAGGGCCAATGCCGGCAGTTCGCCGCCGGACAGCACGAAATCGCCGAGGCTGAACTCGTGCGTCACGCGCTCGTCGATGACGCGCTGGTCGATGCCCTCGTACCGCCCGCACAGCAGCACCGCGCCCGAACTGGCAGCGAAGTGCTCGACCATGGCCTGCGTCAACGGGACGCCGGTCGGCGTGAAGTTCACGACCGGCACCTCGCGCGATTCCGGCGGCCGCGCCTGCGCGACGGCGTCGAGCGCCGCCAGCAGAGGCTCGGCCAGCATCACCATGCCCGGACCGCCGCCGAACGGCCGGTCGTCGACACGCCGGTAGGCGTCGGTGGCGAAGTCGCGCAGCCGCCACAGGTGCACCTCGACCTGGCCGGACTCGAACGCACGGCGCGTGATCCCCTGCGACAGGTGCGGCGCGAACAGGTCGGGGAACAGCGTGACGACGTCGAAGCGCATCGGGATCGTCTTCCTGGGCTCAGTAGTCCGGACCCCAGTCGACGTCGATCCGGCGCGCGGTCAGGTCGACCTTGTCGACGTAGGCATCGACGAAGGGAATCAGGGTCTCGGGGACATCGGCGTCGTCGCCGGCGATGCGCAGCACGCAATGCGGTCCCGTCTCGATCAGGCCGACGACCGCGCCCAGCCGCCGGCCGGTGCGGTCGTGCACGGCCAGACCGATCAGGTCGACCCAGTAGTACTCCTGCGCGTCGGGCGTCGGAAAGCTCGCGCGCGACACGAAGATGCGCGCGCCTTTCAGCGCTTCGGCCAGGTCGCGGTCGTCCAGGTCGTGA
This sequence comes from uncultured Rubrivivax sp., assembly GCA_937975735.1. Taxonomy (GTDB): domain Bacteria; phylum Pseudomonadota; class Gammaproteobacteria; order Burkholderiales; family Burkholderiaceae_C; genus Rubrivivax. Next base: position 1,800 of record CALJUI010000207.1, on the reverse strand, counting down.
GCGGTGGCGACGATGGCGTCGCCCTGCTCGCGCGCACGAACGATGCGCAGCCACCGGGGCAACCCCGCGCCCGGCCGCGCGGGCTGACCATCCGGCGCCTCCAGGTACCAGCGCTTGGAGGCGAACAGGGCCTGCGGATCGGTGGCGAGCGGCTTGATCTTCAAGCCGCCCTGCACGCCCCAGGCGCCGAGCACGCGGCCGACTTCGACCGCGTCGTCGGGCTTGCCGGCCTCCGCCGCCGCCGGGGGCGTCGACGCGCCGGTCATGCGCCAGAACTCAGGCCGCGGCCTTGGCCTGGTCGACTAGGCGCGCCACGGTGGGCGACAGACGGGCGCCGACGCCGGTCCAGTGCGTCACGCGGTCCAGCGAGACGCGCAGCGGCTGCTCGCCGCCTGCGGCCATCGGGTTGTAGAAGCCCACGCGCTCGATGAAGCGGCCGTCGCGCCGCTCGCGCGAATCGGCGACGACGATGTTGTAGAACGGGCGCTTCTTGGCGCCACCGCGAGCAAGTCGGATCACGACCATGTTGATTGAACCTCTGGGTTTTCAGCGCCGATGCCGACTGGAGACACGAACAGGCAGATCGACCACAAGGACGGTGCGGGCCGGGCCCGAGCCGTGAACGACCGGCCTCGTAGATACGCCCAGGGTCTACCCAGAGCCAAGGCCGGAAAACCGCGCATTATAAACTGCGCAGCCGGCGCCACAACCCGCGCTCCACCCCGAGGTCCCGCTTGTCACTGCCCCCCGATTCGCCGTCCACCCCAGCGCGGCGCTACCGCTCAAAGACGATCGCCGTCTGGCTGGCGGTGCTGGGCGGCACGCTGGGGCTGCATCGCTTCTACCTGAACGGGTGGCGCGACCCGATCGGCTGGGTGCATCCGTTGCCGACGCTCGCCGGGCTGGTCGGTCTGCTGCGGTTGGACCGGCTGGGCCAGGACGACCGGCTCGCCTGGGCGCTGCTGCCGCTGCTGGGCTTGTCGATCAGCGCGGCGATGCTGATGGCGATCGTCCATGGGCTCACGCCCGACGCGCGCTGGGACGCCCGCCGCAACCCCGGACTGGCCCCACGCGAGACGCGCTGGGGTCCGGTGCTCGGCGCGGTGCTGGCGCTGCTGCTCGGCGCCACCGCCTTCATGAGCGCGATCGCCTTCGGCCTGCAAAGGCTGTTCGAGGTGCTGCTCTGAGCCGAAGCGCTCAGCGGTCGCGCGCTGCAGTCGGCGCCCCGATGCGCTCGATCCGCTGATCGCGGGCTCGGTCGCGCCACTGGTCGATCGGCCCGAGGCCGGGCAGCGCCAGCGTCGGCGCCAGCTCGGCCAGCGGCTCGAGCACGAAGGCCCGCAGGTGCAGCCGCGGATGCGGCAAGATCAGGTCGGGCCCGTGGCTCACCTGCTCGCCGCAAAGGAGCAGATCGAGGTCGAGGGTGCGTGGCGCGTGGCGGTAGGGCCGCTCGCGGCCGGCCCCCTGTTCGATCGCCTGCAGCGCGACCAGCAACGCCCCGGCGTCGAGAGCGGTGTCGAGCGCGACGACGGCGTTGACGAAGTCCGGGCCGGTCGCGTCCACCGGCGCGCTGCGGTACAGCGACGAGACCGCCGCGACCACGGTCTGCGGCAGCGCCCTCAGCGCGTCGACCGCCGAGGCCACTGTCGAGGCCGGGTCGCCGAGGTTGGCGCCCAGCCCGACGTAGGCGCGCACCGGCGGCGGCACCGTCAGCCGCCGTTGGCGGTCGGCACCGCGTTGCCGCCGCCCGGCCCCGCGGGTTTGCGCCGCCGACGCCGCCGCTTGCGCGCCGGCGCCGGT
>CALJUI010000206.1 GCA_937975735.1 uncultured Rubrivivax sp. | reverse complement strand
CCTGGCTGCGCTGGCCGCCGGCGCGGCCACGCTGCTCTCGCCCGCCTCGGCGAGCGCCGACCTGATCACCGGGCGGCTCGTGTTCGACGCCTGGGCCTTCCCGGCCGGCGCGCCGACCGATCCGGTCGCCGGTGTCGTCGAGTTCAGCTTCGACGACAGCGCCAACATCTTCGGCGTCGGCGACGGTGGCATCGCCAATGGGGCGCCAGTGCACGTCGCCGTCTCGGGCCTGTCGCTGCCCGGCGTCTGGACCCCCGTGCTGACCTACATCCGGTCCGGCATGATCGGCGGGTCGCCGGTGGCCGACCTGCTGGCGATCGGCCACGCGACCTTCGGCACGGTCGTCAATCCCGGCACCGACGACTGGCGCGTCGCGTTCGACTCGGCATCCGGCACCCCGAGCTTCCGCGAGTTCACCTACGCCGACGCCAGCCATCCCGGCCTGCTCTTCGTGACCACCACCGGCCGGGCCGCGGCGGTGCCCGAGCCGGGCAGTGCCGTCCTGCTGGCGATCGGCCTGGCGCTGATGGTGTGGCGCCGGATGGCATCCGGGCCGCACAGGTGCTAGCGTTCCGGCGGCGCGCCGGGACTCGGCGCGGTGGAGCCTCGACGATGCACCCCATCGGTCTCACCCGTCGCGCCTGGCTGGGCCTCGGACTCGGCCTGTCGCTGCCCGCCGCTCGTGCCCAGTCCTGGCCGGATCGGCCCATCCAGTTGCTGGCGCCCGCAGGTCCAGGCTCGGTGCCCGACGTCCGCGCCCGCTGGCTGGCCGCCCGCTTGGGGTTGACGCTCGGTCAGCCAGTGGTCGTCGAGAACCGGCCGGGCGCCGGCGGCAACCTCGCCATGGAGGCCGCCGCCCGCCAGCCGCCCGACGGCCACACCTGGGTGATCGTGCACGCCGGCCATCTGGTGCTGAACCCGCTGCTCTACGCGCGCCTCGGCTACGACCCGCAGGACTTCAGGCTGGTCACCCGGGTCGGCGCAGGGCCGCTGCTGCTGCTCGTGTCGCCCGGCTCGCGGTTCAAGTCTGTGGCGGCGCTGCTGTCGGCCGGCGCCGACGCACCGGGCAAGCTGAGCCATGCATCACAGGGCGTAGGCACGCCGCCCCACCTGGCGGCGGAGCTGTTCATGCAACTCACGGGCTTGCGTTCGCTGCACGTGCCCTACGCCAACCCGGCGCAGCCGATCGCCGACCTGGTCGGCGGTCGCGTCGACTGGATGCTCGAGGGCACGCCGGCGGCCCTGCCGATGGCCCGCGCCGGCAAGGTCCGCGCACTGGCCGTGATGGCGCCCACGCGACTGGCGCAACTGGCCGAGGTGCCGTCGATCGCCGAGGCCGGCTGGCCCGACGCCGGCGTCGAGGCCTGGACGGGTCTGGCGTTGCGCCGCGACACGCCCGCGCCGGTGTTCGAGCGCACCGCCAGCGAAGTGCGTCGCGTGCTCACCGACGACGAGGCGGTTCGCTGGTTCGGCGAGGTCGGCAACGTGCCGGGTGCGGAGTCGCCGCAGGACAGCGCAACGCTGCTGGAGGTCGAACGCCGTCGATGGGTGCGCGTGGTCGACGCTGCGGGGCTGCGCGCGATTCGATGACACGACTGCGGCTGCTCTTCGTTAGCGTGCCGGCCCAGGGCCATGTCCGGCCCCTGCTCGGCCTGGCGCTGGCGGCGCGCCGGCTCGGCCACGAGGTCGCATGGGTCAGCGGCCCCGACGCCAGGCCGGTGCTGCAGCCCTTCGAGATGCCCTTGTTCGAGGCGGGACCGGACTTCGCGGCGGCGCTGGCCGCCTTTCGAGCCGAATGCCCCGACGTGGCCGCCCTGCCCGGTCGGCAGCAGGCGATCCACGCGTTTCCCGGCCTGTTCGGCCGGACCATCGCCCGCGCGATGCTGCCGGCGCTTCAGGCCGCGCTGGACGACTGGCGACCCTCCATGATCGTCAGTGAGCCCGCCGCCCTGGCCGCCCCGCTCGCCGCGGCAACTCATGCGCTGCCTCATCTGACGCACGATTTCGGCATGCCGATCCCGCAGGCGCTGCTGTCGGCGGCGGCCGAGGCCCTGGCGCCGGAGTGGCGGGCCGCGGGCCGGGAGCCGCCGGCCGACGCCGGCGTCTACGCCCACGCGGCGGTCGAGATTGTGCCGGCCGCGTTGCGCATCCATGGTGCCCGCAGTCCCTGCGCCCCGATGCGGCTGGCCCAGCGGCCCTGCGCGATCACCGGCGCGCCGCAGGCACCGCTGCCGGCGTCGCTCGCGGACTTCCTGCGCCGCACCGACGGCCGGCATCGCGTCTACGCCAGCTTCGGCACCCTGAACCGGGGAGGTCCGCCATGGCAGGCCCTGTGGGATGCGCTGGTCGCCGCCGGCAACCCGTGCATCGTCACGACCGGGCCGTTCGTCGCACCGCCTGCGCCGGCGCAGTGGCCGGCCCACCTCTGCGCGGCGCCCTATGTGCCGCAGTCGCAGGTGCTCCCGCACTGCGCGGCGGTCGTGTCTCACGGTGGCGCCGGCATCGGTTTCGCCGCCGCCGCCGCGGGCCTGCCGCAGCTGTGCCTGCCGCTCGGCGCTGACCAGTTCCGCAACGCCGATGCCCTGGCGGCGGCCGGCGTGGCGCGCCTGGTGGAGGCCGTCGACGCGACCACGATCGGCGCGGCGCTGGCCGAGCTGCGCGGCGATGCGGCACGGCTCGCCGCCGCGGCCGCGATGCGCGCCGAGTTCATGGCGCTGCCGACGCCCGAGGACACTGCGGCCCGGCTGGCTGAGCTGGTGCATTAGCCGTCGCCACTCACGGTCGGGGCCTCCGGGGCTTCAGGCCCGAATTCAGCACGCTTCAGCGCCACTCAAGGACTGAAACGGGTCCGGCGCGGGACAGTTCATCCCAACGCCACACACGTCGTGTGGCGCGACGCAAGGAGATCGCGATGAACACCCCGCTGACCACCCGACTCGTCGCCCTCGCCGCCGCACTGGCCGTGACGATGTCGACCGTGATGTTGATCGCCCGCTACGCCCTGCCCGACGCCGCCACCGCGCTGCCGGTATGAGCGGGCGCCCGGTGGCTCGGAACGGATTCGCTCCAAGGACATGGCCGAGGGGGCCGAGGCTCCCATGTGCCCGCGCTTGACATCGGCGGCGACCGCGCCGAGATTCGAGACGAGCGGTTGCCGCACAGAGGGATCTCCAGCACGTCGCGGCGATGGCCGGATCGTGGCAGAAGGAGGTGCCCATGCAGGTTCGACTCACACTGGCCAGCGTCGCGGCGGCGGCGCTGTGGATCACCGCGTTGCCCGAAGCGCGCGCCATCGGCAGCGGAGAGATCCGCGACGTGGCCGTCGTGGGGCACCACTTCGCGACATCGGTGGCGTCGCGCACGCGCCGCGTGTCGGCGAAGGACCCGGATCGGTCGCGCATGGTCGTGATCAAGCTGAAGATGACGGTGCCCGACAACGGCACGAAGCTGTTCACGAGCGACTTCGCGCTCGCCTACCAGCGCGGCGACGGCAAGGAGGCGCGCTCCGGCGCCAACGCGATCTGTGCGGCCAACACCGCCGAGGTGGGCGAGGAGCGTGGATGCGCCGTCGGCACCGGGAGCACCTGGACGCGGCTGTCGTCCGGCCGGCGCTACGTCGCGCTGAGCTTCTTCGTGCAGTCCGACGTGCGCGAGGTCACCATCTACCGGCTCGGCGCGCCGGACCCGGTCGCCTACCGGATCGGTATCGAGCGGCCGGTGAGCGTGTTCATCACGACCAACGACGACAGCGAGCGCATGGCCAAGATCGAGCAGGCGGTGACCGCCGGGGCCTATCAGGTCGTGCGGACATCCGAGCGGCTCACCAGCAAGCACAAGGGCGTGCTGATCCACTACGCCTCGGGCGCCGAGACGCACGCCCGCGAGATCTCGCAGCGCATCATGCAGGTCACGGGCGACGTCCCGACGCTCAAGCCGATGCGGCTGGCCACGACGAAGGACGTGGTCATCTGGCTGGGCCACTGACGCCGCGCCGCGGCCGCCCGGTCGCTCAGAACGGCCCGGACTCGAGCCAGCGCTCGATCTGCGGACGGCGGTCGTTGCCCCAGAAGGGCTCGCCGTCGACGATGAAGAAGGGCGCGCCGAACACGCCGGCGGCGATCGCCGCCTCGTTCTCGGTCTTCAGCCGGAGCTTCCAGGCCGGGTCGTTCCAGACCGCCTCGGCGGCGTCGGGATCGAGTCCGTGGTCCGCCGCCAGCGCCTTCAGCGCGGCCGGCTCGTGCAGAGCGACGCCGCGCGCGAACACCGCGCGAAAGCAGGCCGTCGCCCAGGCCGCCGCGGCGGCGTCGCCCTGCGTGTCGGCGATCCACCAGAACAGCCGCGCCGCGTTCTGCGTCGGGATCGGGAACTCCGGCGGCGGCGTGTACGGCACGCCCTCGAAGCGCGCCGAGCGCGGGAAGTCGCGCAGCGAGTATTCGCGCTTGATCGGGTAGGCGACCGGCGACTTCAGCTCCGCCGCCTGGAAGGTCGCGCCGAGCAGGATCGCGTGGCGTTGCACCGTGCGGCCATGGCGGGCGGCGACGGCATCGATCCACTCGCTCGTGATGTACGAGTACGGCGACGAGAAGTCGCAGTAGAACTGCACGGTGGGGCTCATCGCGCAAGGCTAGCCGCGGCGCGCCGGCGCGTCCATCGGGCCGCCCCCGCGCCCGCGGCTTACGATCGAGCGATGCCCGTCGATCTGCTGCTGGCCACCCTGGCGCTGGGCGCCGCGCTCGCGGTGCGGCCCTGGCGCGCGCTCGGCGCCGGCGGCCCGCCGTGGCCCTGGCTGGCCTGGTGGGCCGCACTGCCGCTGCTGTGGAGCGCCGACCGGCTGGCCGCGGTGCCGCTGGCGCCGCCGCTGTCGGGCGCCTGCCTGCTGATGCTGATGACCGGCTGGCCGCTGGCCGTGCTGGCCTTCGTGCCGGTGTCGGTGCTGGCGGCGCTGCTCGGCGAACTCGGCGCCGCCGAGGCCTTGCACCGCGCGGTCTGGCTCGGCATCGTGCCGGCGACGTTCGCGATGGCCCTCGGCGCGGCGATCCGCCGCTGGCTGCCGAACCACCTGTTCGTCTACATCCTGGGCCGCGGCTTCTTCGCCACCGCGTTGGCCGGCACGGCGGCGGGTGGGCTGGCGACGCTGGTGCGGCCGCTGCCCGGCGGCCTTCAGCTCGCCGACCTGCTGCTCGCGCGTGGCCTCGCAGCCTGGGGCGACGCGTTCATCGCCGGCATGATGGTGGCGATCTTCGTCGCCTTCCGGCCGCAATGGCTGGCGACCTACACCGACCGGCTGTACCTGCCGACCCGGCGCGAGTGAAACCCCCGGCCTAGAGCTTGACCTTCACGCCGGAGGACTTGCTCTGCTCGACCTCGTCCTGCCGGCGCCGGGCTTCCATCGCCTTCAGCTCGTCCTGCAGCCTGCGCCCGGTCTCGAACAGCTCGCGCTGGTGCAGCATGCCGATGTGCAGCGACTTCACGAGCAGCGGGTTCTCGCGGCTGAGCATGACCATCGCCGCCACCGTCAAGCCGCAGGCCTCGGACCAGCTGTGGTGATCCTGCGCGCGCGCGTTGATCGAGCGGCAGCTCGGGCGGCCTCGGCGGTCGGCCTCGAGGGTCGCGCCTGCGGCGTCCTGCAGCCAGTCCAGCCGCGCCCACTGCCCCGGCGTTCCGCTGGTCGCCTGTGGCGGCCCGTACTTCTGCGTCAGCGCCGCCAGCACGGCCTCGGCGGCCGGCATCTCGCCAGGCCTGAACTGCTGCTCGCGCCAGACGCCCATCACGCGCTCCTGGCCGGGCACGCCGGGCGACACGACGGTGATCTTCTCGGCTTCGTGCGTCCACACGCGGCGGTCGGGGCCGCACTTCTGCATCTGCTCGTAGGAGGTGAACTTGCACGGCTCGGAGTCGCCCGAGCGGGCGACGAAGACCTGCGGCGCGAGCTTGATGCCGTAGCTCTTCAGGCCCTGGATCCAGTTGCCCTCGTAGCTCAGCACCGCCTGCGGGGCATGGCAGCGCGCGAAGTCCAGCGCCGCCTCGCGCGTCATGCCGAGCTTGAAGCCGACGATGTCGGGCCCGGCGAGCGCCGGGTCGACCCGGGCCGGGCAACGCGGCGCGGGCTGATCGTCGCCGGCCTTCGGCGCGGGCTTCGCGGCCACCTTCACGGCCGGCGCGGCGGCGGCAGGCGCCGGCGTGTCGGTGCGGCTGCAGGCGCTGAGCGCCAGCAGCATGGTGCCGGCGGCGAGGACGGATCGGTGGGCCATCGGGGTTCTCCGGTGCGGGGTCGACGCGGTCAGCGCACGCGCTGGTAGCTGACGTTGGCCGGTGGCTTGAAGCGGTCGCGATGGCGCGAGTTGAACTGGGTGATCCAGTCCTTCACGCACAGCGTCGTGTACTCGTACTTCTCGGCCTGCGCGAACACGGTGATGCGGCCCTTCGAGGCGATCGCCGCCTCCACCTTCAGCGGGTTCGGCAGCACGCAGACCACCGCCTCGTTCTCGCCGCCACCGTGCGGCGCGTTGCCGCTGACCGCCAGGGCCCCGCCGACCACGTCGACCGAGCCACGCACGTCCAGGTGGTGCATCAGCGTGCCGAGCCGGCGCCCGACCACCTGGTCGAGCCCGGCACGCACCGCCGGTTCCTTGAACAGCGCGTCGGTGTCGTAGGAACCCGCGTGTTTCACGAGCAGCGGGGCGCGGTCGTCGGCCTGCGCCTGCCCGGCCGCGGCCAGCAGGACCAGCCCGAGCAGCGTGCCTTGGGCCAGGAAGGGCGTGCTCATCGGTGCGCTCCTTGTCGGGTGTCAGTTGGGGCTGTCGAGCCCGGGCGCGGCCGGCTTCTGCGCCGCCGGCGGCTTCTCGGCGGCCAGTTCGGCGACGCCGGACAGCGCCTCGGCGGCCGCCTGCTGCTGTGCCGCCTTCGAGCCGGCGCCGCGCAGCAGCGTGCCGAAGGCCTTCAGCAGCCCGTTCGGTCCCGCCCCCTCGGCCGGCGGCCCGGCCACGGCGGCGGGCACCGTGGCCATCGGCGGCACGGCGGCGACGTCCTCGTCGGCGAGCACGATCGTCAGCGTGCCCGGCACCAGCGCGAACAGCCCCGGCCCCTGGCGGTGGTTGGCCTTGCGCACGTTGAAGCCGATGTGGCGCACGCCCGCCGGCACCGACCACTGGCGCACCAGCGCGCTGACGTCGATCGGCTGCGCGAAGGCCGGGTTGGTCTGGCAGTCGGCGCGCAACTGGGCGATGCGCGAGCCGGCGGCGGTGTCGGCGACGTCGGCGCGGCCGTCGGCCAGGTAGGCGTACAGGTCGACCACGACCATCTCGCCGCCGACGCATTGCCAGGGCCGGCCGCTGAACTGGAAGCTCGCCGAGCGCACCCGCAGTGGCGGCGTCTCGGGCAGCTGGAACTCCATCGCCGACACGTAGTTCGACCCGACGCCGGGCTTGGCGCCCGACCCGCGTTGCCAGAAGCCCACCGCCATCTGCGGCCGCTGGGGCGGGGTCGAGGGGGGGGAAGGGAAGTCCCAGGAGCTGGCGGCGGCCTCCTTCAACACGATAGAACGGTCGGCGGCGGCGCCGGAGCCCGCGCACAGGGCCCCGGCCAGCAGCATCCAACGCCAATGTCCCATGTCCGCCTCCTCGCTGTGTCGCCCGGGGCCCGATCGCCCCGGCCTGACCTCAAGGTAGGCCGGACCCTGTTACCGCCCCGTTACTCGGGGTGACCGCGATCGGCGGCGGCGAGCAACTGGCGGTTGATCGGGTTGCGTTGCAGGAAGCTGTCGCGGAAGGCCTCGGGGACCTCGGGCAGCGCGACCCGGCGCACCCACTGCGCGCCGTGGGCCAGCGCCATCAGCGCGTGGTCGCCGTCGCCACTGGCCTCGAAGACCCGCGCCGCGAGCCACCAGGCACGTGCCGGATACAGGTCGGCCGGCGGCGTGGCCGGCAGCTGATCGACCAGCGTGCGCATCGCGGCGGCGGCGGCCGCCGTGTCGCCGGCGCGGCTCTGCGCCCGCGCCCGCAGCAGCCGCGCCTTCATCACCACGCCGGCGAACTCGAGCTGCTGCGCGGTGGCGAGCACCTCGTCGCAGCGCTGCAGCACGAAGGCCGGGTCGCCGTCCTCGGCGGCGTCGAGCAGCACATGCATGCGCACGTGCGGGTCGGCGCCGGGGCTCAGCTCGGCCAGCGCCTGGCGCATCG
>CALJUI010000205.1 GCA_937975735.1 uncultured Rubrivivax sp. | reverse complement strand
CGACCGTAGAGCTGCCAGTGAATGCGGCAGAGGTCGTCGCCGGGCAGGAACTGGTGGTAGCAGCCACAGGCGTGGATGCTGTCGAGCATCAGCGTGCGCCCGTCGGGCGCCAGCGTCAGGCGCAGCATGACACCGTCCAGCCGGCCTGCCAGCAGGTCCAGCGGTCCGCGCGAAGGCCGGCTCGGGAACCACAGCGAGTAGACCAGCTGCGTCAGCCAGCGTCCGTGCCCGTCGCGCGCATGGGCGATGCGGGCGTACACGACGGGCGTGCGCGTGTCGACCTCGGGCGCGTCGCCGCCGCCCCAATGCGGCGCACCGAACAGGTCGTCGGGCCCGCCGGCTTCGATGTCCACCACCGGCGCGTGGCGCGCCAGCAGCTGCGCTGCGTGCGCCGCGTCGATCACGGGCAGGCCGAGCGCATCCGTGGCCGACGGCGGCGCCGGGTCTGCGGACGACGGCGGCGGCAGGTAGCGCATGCGGCGTGGCGGGTCCGCGGCCCAGCGGGCCATGGCCTCCGTCTGCGCGCGCTGCCAGCCTTGCACGCCCACGAAGAACGGCCAGCGCAGCAACGGGTAGAGGCCGACGGCGCGCAGCCGCAGGTCGTAGCGGTCGGGCACCTGCGCGGCGTCCAGCAGCCGCGCACGCGCCTCGGGGTCGTCCTGCAGGCGCGCCTGCCATGCGCGGTGGCATGCCGCGTCGCGTGCGGATCCGGCGGTGACGTCGGTCACCGGGCCGTCGCCGCCGGACGAGGCCTGGCTGGGCAGGTTGGCCCTTTCGGCCGCACGGGCCTCGGCGTGCAGCCTCGCCGCGCGGTCCAGCCAGGCGCCGAAGGCCGTCGGGTCCTCTGCCGCCCTGGCGCGCAGCGCCTGGCCGACACGGTCGACGCGCAGGCCGGGGAAGCCGGGCACCGGTGCGGCCTCGGCATCCCGCACGCCGACATGCGTGGCGGCCGCATCGACGCATGCAGGCGGCGCGGCGCGATCGGCCGGCAGCGCGCCCGGCGGCGTGGCACAGGCCACCAGGACAAGGGCACAGGCCAAGACCGCCAGCCTGGCGGCCCGACGCGACAGCGCCACGGTCACTCGCCGCCGATGAACCACTTGATCACCCCTTTAGCCACGAACCCGATCAGCCCCACGCCCAGGCCCAGCAGCAGCACGAAGGTGCCGAAGCGCCCTGCCTTCGACTCCCGCGCCAGCTGCAGGATGATGAAGAGCATGTAGAGCATGAACGCGCCGACACCGAAGGTCAGCCCGAACCAGGCGATCTGCTCTTCGCTGTAGCCGAACATCGCCGGCCTTCAGGACAGGCCGGGCATCTCCGGCATGCCGGAGGTGTCGACCAGATCGCGGTACGCATGCCAGCTCGCGTGCGCCAGCCAGGGCACGATCACGATCATGCCGACCAGCAGCGTGGCCATGCCCAGCAGCGTCAGGCCGAGCAGCAGCGCCGCCCACAGCGCCATCGGCAGCGGATGCTCCATCACCGTGCGCCAGCTCGTGAACACCGCGGCGAGCACGCTGACCCGGCGGTCGAGCAGCAGCGGGATGGCGACCACGCTGGACGCGAACATCGGTGCGGCGAGCACCGCACCGAGCACCAGCCAGCCCTCGAACAGCCACGAGCGTTCGCTGAGCACGACCACGCGCAGGAACTCGGCCGGATTGCGCACCGGCGCCGGTGCGAAGCCGGTGACCAGCGCCGCCGAGGTCAGCACCCAGCCGGTGCCGGCCAGGCCGAGCAGCAGCCCGAACACGACCAGCCGGCCGTTGTCGGGCCGCCAGGCGCGAAAGGCGGTCGCCAGGTCGGCTGGCTCGCCGCGTTCGAGCGCGCGGCTGACCGCGTACAGGCCGGTGGCGACCACCGGCGCGACGATCAGGAAGCCGCTGAACGCGCCGGCCAGCAGCCAGAAGTGGCTGCCGGCCAGCGCGATCAGCGCCGCGCCGAAGACCGCGACCGCCAGGCCATGGACCAGGCCCGGGCCGGGGCAGCGGCGCAGATCGCTCGCGCCGCGCGCCAGCCAGCCGAGCGGGCGCAGCAGCGGGATCTGCCGGACCGCGAAGCTGCGCGATTCCTCGAGGGGAGAGAGACGGGCCATCGTCGGCGATCGTGACAGAGGGGCTGCGCGAGCGGCTTGACGGTGGTCAAGCGGCGTTGGCCGGATCGGCCTGCAGTCCGGCCGCGGCGGCGTCGAGCGCCGCGTCGCTGCCGTCGGCCAGCCGACAGGCCGGCCAGCGGTCGAGCGAGCCGAAGCTGCGCCGCATCGATCGTTCGTACAGCGGGTCGTAATGTTGCCGCATCAGCGCGCCGAAGACCTCCGCCCAGCGGCCGGCGCGGGCCATCGCCTGCCACTGGCGCACGGTCTCCCGGCCCTGCAGTTCGATCAGGCCGTCGAGCAGACGGCAGAAGCCTTCGGGGTCGGCGGCGAAGTGCGCGTACTCCTGCAGCAGCAGCGCGATGCGCGCCTCGTCGTCCATCTCGATCCGCACGCAGCGGCCGGCCGAGCGCATGTGCTGCAGCAGGCGCTCGGGCACGCGGGCCTGGCCGATGCGCGCGCTCTCGCTCTCGACGAAGACCGGCCGCGCCGGGTCGAAGCCGCGCAGCGCCTGCCAGACGAGGGTGTCGAAGCGCTTCTGCGTCGGCTGGGCCTGGCCCGGCACCGCGCCGAGGATCGAGCCGCGGTGCGCGGCCAGTCCCTCGAGGTCGAGCACCTGTGCGCCGCGCGCGGCCAGCCGCTGCAGCAGCCGGGTCTTGCCGCTGCCGGTGCGGCCGCACAGCACGACGAAACGGTACAGCGTCGGCAGCCGCTCCAGCTCGTCGCGCACCAGCGCGCGGAAGGCCTTGTAGCCGCCGCCGAGCTGGACCGTCCGGAAGCCGATCTGGCCGAGGAACCAGGCCAGGCTGCCCGAGCGCTGGCCGCCGCGCCAGCAGTACACCAGCGGCTGCCACTCGCGGGGCATCGTCGCGACCCGGGCCTCGACGTGGTCGGCGATGCGACGTGCGGCGAGCGCCGCGCCGACCTTGCGTGCCGCCAATGCCGAGTCCTGCTTGTGCAGTGTGCCGACGAGCGCGCGCTCGGCGTCGTCGAGCACCGGCCAGTTGACCGCGCCGGGCAGGTGGTCCTCGGCGAACTCGGACGGCGAACGCGCGTCGATCACGGTGTCGAAGCGGCCGTAGTCGGCCACCACGTCGGCGGCTCCGAGCTGAACGAGGCTCATGTGGGCACCCTCGCGCTGCGCGCGGTCCCGCCGGGCGGGACGGAGCGCCCCCTTCGGAGCGGCCGTGCGGGGGCGCTCATGTCGGCGGCGCGATCGCATCGAGCAGTTCGTGCTCGATGCGCAGCTGCGCCTTCTCGTGGCCGAGCGCCGGGCCGTCGATCAGGAAGGTGTCCTCGACCCGCTCGCCCAGCGTGCTGATCTTGGCCAGATGCAGGTTGATGCGGTTCTTCGCCAGCACCCGCGCGATCGCGTAGAGCAGGCCGGAGCGGTCGCTGGCGCTGACCGTGAGCAGGAAGCGCTGGCCGCGGTCGTCGGGCGACAGCGTCACGCGCGGCGTCACCGGGAACGAGCGCACCCGGCGCGAGATCCGTCCGCGGCTGGGCTCGGGCAGCGGCCCGTCGGACTGCAGCGCGGCGAGCAGCTGCGTCTCGACCAGCGCGATGAAGTCGCGGTAGGCCGATGGCGCCTGCGAGGCCAGGTGCGGGTTGATGACCTGGAAGGTGTCCAGCGCGTAGCCGGCGTCGGTGGTGTGCACCTTCGCATCCAGGATGCTGAATGCCGCGCCGTCGAAGTAGCCGCAGATGCGCGCGAACAGGTCGGGCCGGTCGGGCGAGAAGACCAGCACCTGCAGCCCTTCGCCGACCGGCGACGGCCGCGCCTTGACCACCGGCGACGCGTCGTCGAGGTGGCGCCACAGCGCGCGCGCGTGCCAGGCGATGTCACCCGCGTCATGGCGCGCGAAGTAGCGCACGTCCAGCGTTCGCCACAGCGGCTGTTCGGTGCCCGGCAGCGCCGACTGCAGCGCGAGCCGGCCCAGTGCCTCCTGCTTGCGCGCCTCGATCTCGGCCTGCAGGTTCGGCTTCGCGCCGCCGAGCGCGCGCAGCGCGTAGCGGTACAGATCCTCGAGCAGCTTGCCCTTCCAGGCGTTCCAGACCTTCGGGCTGGTGCCGCGGATGTCGGCCACCGTCAGCATGTACAGCGCCGACAGGCGCCGCTCGCTGCCGACCAGGCGCGCGAAGCTGCCGATCACCTCCGGATCGCTCAGGTCCTCCTTCTGCGCCACCCGGCTCATCGTCAGGTGGTGCTGGACGAGGAACTCGATCAGCTGCGCGTCCTCGCCGTCGATCTGATGGTCGCGGCAGAAGCGCCGCACGTCCTTGGCGCCGAGGTCCGAGTGGTCGCCGCCGCGGCCCTTGGCCACGTCGTGGAACAGCGCCGCGACGTAGAGGATCCACGGCTTGTCGAACTCGCTCGCCAGCCGCGAGCACAGCGGGTACTCGTGCGCGTGCTCGGGGATGAAGTAGCGGCGCACGTTGCGCAGCACCATCAGGATGTGCACGTCCACCGTGTAGACGTGGAACAGGTCGTGCTGCATGCGCCCGACGATGCGGCGGAACACCCACAGCGTGCGGCCCAGCACCGAGGTCTGGTTCATCAGCCGGAAGGCGTGCGTGATGCCCTGCGGCTGGCGCAGGATGGCCATGAAGGTCGCACGGTTGACCGGGTCGCGGCGGAAATTCGCGTCCATCAGGTTGCGCGCGTTGTACAGCGCGCGCAACGTCCGCGCCGACAGGCCGTCGATGCCGGGCGTCTGCGCGTAGAGCAAGAAGGTCTCGAGGATGGCGTGGCGGTCGCGCTCGTAGAGGTCGTCGCTGGCCACCTCGAGCAGGCCGCCGCGGTCGAGGAAGCGCTCGTTGATGCGCCGCATCGGCGCCTTTTCCGAGCCGACGATGCGCTCCTCGATGTTCAGCATCAGGATCTGGTTCAGCTGGGTCACCGCCTTGGCGGCCCAGTAGTAGCGCCGCATCAGCGCCTCCGACGCACGCTGGCCACGCTCGGCCTTCAGCCCGAAACTTTCGGCGACCGCGGTCTGCAGGTCGAAAACCAGCCGGTCCTCGCGGCGGCCGGCGATCACGTGCAGGCGCGCGCGGATCAGCCGCAGCGTGCCTTCGTTGCGGTTGAGCTGCTGCACCTCGAAGGGCGTGATCAGGCCGCTCGCGGCCAGTTCGGCCCAGGTGCGACCCAGGCCGGCGGCGCGGGCGACCCAGATCACCAGCTGCAGGTCGCGCAGGCCCCCCGGGCTCTCCTTGCAGTTGGGTTCCAGCGCGTACGGCGTGCCTTCGTGCTTGACGTGCCGCTGGCGCATCTCGAGCGTCTTCGCGCGCAGGAAGGCGCGCGGATCGACGATGGCGCGGTGCGCGGCCTGAAAGGCATCGAAGGCGCGGCGCGAGCCGCAGACCCGGCGCGACTCGAGCAACGCCGTCTGCACCGTCACGTCCCGGCGCGATTCGGCCAGGCACTCCTGCTGGGTGCGCACCGACGAACCGATCTCCAGACCGATGTCCCAGCAGGCGGTGACGAAGGCCTCGACCGAGCGGCGCACGGCCGGGTCGGCCAGCGGATCGTCGCCGCCGAGCAGCACCAGCACGTCGACGTCGGAGTGCGGATAGAGCTCGGCGCGCCCGTAGCCGCCGACGGCGATCAGCGCCGCGCCGCTCGGCATGCCGGCGTGCTGCCAGAGGTCGGTCAGCGTGCGGTCGACGTGCCGCGCGAGGTCGTGCACGAGCTTCGTCGCGGCGCGGATCGTCGGCCGCGCCACCCGGAAGAACTCGATCAGGTCGGTCTTGCCGCCGCGAAAGCGCTCGCGCAGCGCGGGCACGCTGCGTGCCACTTGCACGGCGGTGTCCATCGGCAGAGCGATCTCAACCGACGGCGCTGGCCGTCGCCTGCTCGCCCGAGACCACGAAGGCCGGCGGCGGCGGCGAGCCGGCGGACAGCGTCAGCACCTCGAAGCCGGTCTCGGTGACGAGCACGGTGTGCTCCCACTGCGCCGACAGCGACCGGTCCTTGGTCACGATGGTCCAGCCGTCGCCGAGCTCGCGGATGTCGCGCCGGCCGGCGTTGATCATCGGCTCGACGGTGAAGAACATGCCCGGCACCAGCTCGACGAGCGTGACCGCGCGGCCGCGGAGCAGCACATGAGGCGCACAGCGGAACCGCGAGCCGATGCCGTGGCCGCAGAACTCGCGCACGACCGAGAAGCCGGCGTTCTCGGCGAAGGTCTGGATCGAGTGGCCGATGTCGCCCAGGCGCGCGCCGGGCTTGATGCGCGCGATGCCTTTCCACATGGCTTCGTAGGTGAACTGGCACAGGCGCTTGGCCTGGATCGAGCCTTCGCCGACGATGAACATCCGGCTCGTGTCGCCGTGCCAGCCGTCCTTGATGACGGTGACGTCGATGTTGACGATGTCGCCGTTCTTCAGCGCGCGGTCGTTCGGGATGCCGTGGCAGACTTGGTGGTTGACCGAGGTGCAGATCGACTTCGGATAGGGCGTGTAGCCCGGGGGCGCGTAGTTCAACGGTGCCGGGGTCGCGCCCTGCACGTTCACGATGTGGTCGTGGGCGAGCTTGTCGAGCTGTTCGGTGGTCACGCCGGGCACGACGTGCGGCGTCAGCATGTCCAGCACCTCGGACGCGAGCCGCCCGGCCACGCGCATGCGTTCGACGTCGGCGGCGGACTTGAGCGAGATCGTCATGCCGGGATTATCCCACCCGCCCCCATAAAATGCCGGGTTCACCCGGAGTCCCACCTGCCGATGACCGCCCAAACGCCCCCGCCGCTGCACTTCGAGGGCGGTTCCGCGCTGTCCGACTTCCGCGCCCGCGCGCTGCTCGCCCGGCTGCAGGCCGTCTGCCCGCGGGTCACCGGCGTGTCCGCGCGCCACGTGCACTGGGTGGCCTTCGACGCGCCGCCCGACGGCGCCGCGCTGGACAGGCTGGCCGCGTTGCTGCGCTACGGGGAGCCCGCCCCGGCCGAGGCCAACGGCGCGCTGGTCGTGGTGATGCCCCGGCTCGGCACCGTCTCGCCCTGGGCCAGCAAGGCCAGCGACATCGCGCGCAACTGCGGCATCGCGGTGCACCGCATCGAGCGCGTCACCGAGTTCCGGCTCGTCTTGAAGCCTGGTCTGCTGGGCAAGGCCAAACCGCTGTCCGGCGACGAGCGCGACACGCTGGCGGCGCTGCTGCACGACCGCATGACCGAGAGCGTCGCCTTCGAGCGCGAGTCGGCGGCGCACCTGTTCGATCCGCAGCCGGCGCCACCGCTGGTGCATGTCGACGTGCTCGCCAGCGGCCGGCAGGCGCTGGCGCAGGCCAACGTCGAGTTCGGCCTGGCGCTGTCGGACGACGAGATCGACTACCTCGTCGACGCCTTCGGCAGGCTCGGCCGCAACCCGAGCGACGTCGAGCTGATGATGTTCGCGCAGGCCAACAGCGAGCATTGCCGGCACAAGATCTTCAACGCCGACTTCACGATCGACGGCGAGCGCCAGAGCCGTTCGATGTTCGGCATGATCCGCCACACCGAGCAGTCGTCGCCGCAGCACTCGGTGGTCGCCTACAGCGACAACGCCGCGGTGATGGAGGGCGGCCCGGTCGAGCGCTGGCTGCCCGAGGGCTTCACGAACGCGCCGAAGTACGCGTCGCGCGCGGCCACCCGCCCCGTGCTGATGACGGTGGAGGCGCACCATCACCCGACGGCGATCAGCCCGCTCCCCGGCGCGGCCACCGGTGCCGGCGGCCAGCTCCGCGACGAAGGCGCGACCGGCCGCGGCGCGAAGCCCAAGGCCGGGCTGACCGGCTTCTCGGTGTCGAACCTGCATCTGCCCGGCACCGAAGAGCCCTGGGAGAGCGACCCGGTCGGCCGGCCGGCGCACATCGCCAGCGCGCTGCAGATCATGACCGAAGGGCCGATCGGTGGCGCCGCGTTCAACAACGAGTTCGGCCGGCCCAACCTGGGCGGCTACTTCCGCGTCTTCGAGCAGACCGTGGCCGGCGTGCGGCGCGGCTACCACAAGCCGATCATGATCGCCGGCGGCATCGGCACGATCGACGCGGGTCAGACGCACAAGACCGTCTTCCCCGTCGGCACCCTGCTGGTCCAGCTCGGCGGGCCGGGCATGCGCATCGGCATGGGCGGCGGCGCGGCCAGTTCGATGGCCGCCGGCACCAACACCGCCGCGCTCGACTTCGACAGCGTGCAGCGCGGCAACCCGGAGATCCAGCGCCGCGCGCAGGAGGTCATCAACCATTGCTGGGCGCTCGGCGACGGCAACCCGATCCTGGCGATCCACGACGTCGGCGCCGGCGGCATCAGCAACGCCTTCCCGGAGCTGGTGGACGGCGCCGGCCGCGGCGCGCTGTTCGACCTGACCAAGGTGCCGCTGGAGGAGACCGGCCTGGCGCCCAAGGAGATCTGGTGCAACGAGAGCCAGGAGCGCTACGTCATCGCGCTGGACCCGGCCGGGCTGCCGCTGTTCGAGCAGATGTGCGCGCGTGAGCGCTGCCCCTTCGCCGTCGTCGGCACCGCCACCGAGGCCACCGAGCTGATCGTTCAGCAAGGCGAGGGCGGCGAGCGCGTGATCGACATGCCGATGGACGTGCTGCTGGGCAAGCCGCCGAAGATGCAGCGCGACGTGCAGCGCGTCGCGCGCAGCGAGGCGCCGCTGGACCTGACCGGCGTGAAGCTCGAGGACGTCGCGCTGGCCGTGCTGCGCCACCCGACCGTGGCCAGCAAGCGCTTCCTGATCACGATCGGCGACCGCACCGTCGGTGGCCTCAGCCACCGTGATCCGATGGTCGGCCCCTGGCAGGTGCCGGTGGCCGACTGCGCGGTGACGCTGGCGGACTTCGCCGGCTTCCGCGGCGAGGCGATGAGCATGGGCGAGCGCACGCCGCTGGCCGCGCTGGACGCGCCGGCCTCGGGCCGCATGGCCGTGGGCGAGGCGATCACGAACCTGCTGGCCGCGCCGATCGAGCTGTCGCGCGTGAAGCTCAGCGCCAACTGGATGGCCGCCTGCGGCGAGCCCGGCGAGGACGCGGCGCTGTACGACACCG
>CALJUI010000204.1 GCA_937975735.1 uncultured Rubrivivax sp. | reverse complement strand
AGGAAGTGAACGCACCCCCCCGAAGCGGCTTCGCCGCCTCCCCCCCGGGGGGGCGGCGCCGACGGACCGGCGAAGCCGGATCCGTGGCGCCTGCTTGACTGGAGACAGCGGTTCACCATGGCGTCTGACGAGTCGACGGACAACCAGGGCAGCTCGACGCGGCCGTACCTGCTGCGGGCGCTGCACGACTGGTGCACGGACAACGGCTTCACGCCGTACATCGCCGTGTTCGTCGACGATCAGGTGCGCGTGCCGCTGGAGTACGTCAAGAACCAGGAGATCGTGCTCAACATCGGCTTCGAGGCCACGTCGGGCCTGAAGCTGGGCAACGAGCAGATCGAGTTCCGCGCCCGCTTCGGCGGCACCCCGCGCGACATCGTCGTGCCGGTGGACCATGTGGTCGCGATCTACGCGCGCGAGAACGGGCAGGGCATGGCCTTCCCGCCGCCGACGGCGGCCGTCACCTCGCCGGCTCCGGAGGCCGGCGACACCGGCCCGACACTGCGCCTGGCCAAGACGGACACCGACGCCCCCACTGAGGCCGACCTCGGCGATGGCACGCCGGTGACGGGCGAGTCCAGTGAAGACGGTGAGGCACCTCCCGAGCCGCCGGGCCCCGCGCCCACCCGCCCCACGCTCAAGCGCGTCAAGTAGGGTCCCGAGCCCGGTGCGGGCGGCCTTGACGCCGCCACGCTGGCGCCGGTTGAGGGTCGTCCCGCTTGCGCTGCCCCGGGGGCACCCCCCTAGAATCTCCGGTTCGCGCCGGCTTAGCTCAGCAGGTAGAGCACCCGCCTTGTAAGCGGAAAGTCGTCCGTTCGATTCGGACAGCCGGCACCAGGTGCGGCCTGCGCCGTCGCCGCTCCCGCCCTCAGGGTCGGGCAGGCGGTCTCGGCGCCACGGAGACCTTGATGCGAATGGGCAGATCCGGCCAGCCTGCGGCCCGCAGCGCCTCGGCCAGCGACGGCAGACATTGCCGCAGCTTCGACGCGGCTGCACCACTGCCGACCACCAGCGTCCACCCCGTGTCGTCGAGCGGCCCGGCGCGGACCTGCGCCGCCAGCGCGGCAGGCAGCAACGGCCGTACCTGTTCGTAACGCCTGTTCGAATCCTGCAGGCGACGCAGCAGCCCGGCGAACCCTTCGTGACACTCCAGCGCACGTTCCAGCGGCACAGTGTCGATGACCCTGGTGGGGCGTGACATCCAGACGAGTTTAGACGCGATGCAGATCATCATCACCCACGGCACGATGGCCCGCAGCAAGGTGCTGCACTTCACCCGCACGCGGCTGCTGCTGGCCGTGACGGCGCTGGCGCTGACCCTGCTGGTCACCTCCGGCGCCGCCTACCACCTGCTCTTCGTCACGGCGGTGCGCGACAACTGGCCGGTGGTGAGCCAACTCGTACGCTGGGTCGTGCGCGACGAAGCGGCGCAGCGCGAGCGCTTCATGCGCGAGAACCTTGACGCGCTGGCGCAGCGCCTGGGCGAGGTGCAGGCCAAGCTCGTCAAGCTCGAGGCCATCGGCGAGCGCGTGACCGGGCTGGCCGGCGTTGCGCCGGCGGAGCTGGCGCCGCTCAAGCGCACGGACGGTGGCGGCAAGGGGGGCATCTACCTGCCGCTGGATCAGCCCACGAGCGAGCAGTTCGCGCTGGCGCTGGACCTGCTCGACGAGGCCGCCGACCAGCATGCCGACGTCTTCACGCTGGTCGAGTCGCGACTGCTCGAATCACAGCTGCGCTCGCTGCTCGTGCCGAGCGCGCCGCCGGTGCAGGGTCCGGTGGGCTCGCCCTTCGGCTTCCGTGCCGACCCTTTCACGGGTCGCATGGCGCTGCACTCCGGCCTGGACTACCCGGCCGAGGTCGGCACGCCGATCCTGGCCGCCGCCGGCGGTGTCGTGATCACTGCCGAGACGCACCCCGAGTACGGCCTGATGCTGGTGCTGGACCACGGCAACAGCCTGTCCACGCGCTACGCGCACGCGTCACGGCTGGACGTCAAGGTGGGCGACATCGTGCGCCGCGGCCAGCGCGTCGCCGCGGTGGGCAACACGGGGCGCTCGACCGGCCCTCACCTGCACTTCGAGGTGCTGCTGGGCGGCGTGCCGCAGAACCCGGCCCGATTCCTTGCCGGCGGCGGCCGCCTGCACGCCAGCCGCCGCTGATCGCGGCCAGGAGGCAGCGGGTCGTTTCGACCTGGGAGCGCGGTGCTAAACTGCGCGGCTTGACCGCGGCGCGGTGCTCGCCGGGTTGAAAGGCCGTGCGAGGGCCCCATCTGGTGCCGCTGGCAACCCTTTGTCAAGGATCGTGCGGCC
>CALJUI010000203.1 GCA_937975735.1 uncultured Rubrivivax sp. | reverse complement strand
CATCGCTCGACACCGCGTGGACTCAGGCCCTGCGTGCCGAGCACGTCAAGCGCGCGGCGCGCCATGCCGAGGCGCTGGACCGCGCCGAGCCCGGGCGCGATGGCCACATGCACCCGAACCGCATCTTCGGCGCATTGCGCCGCGTGCTGCGCCCCGACGCGATCACGATCGCCGACGGCGGCGACCTGCTGAGCTTCGCGCGCATGGGCCTGGAGACGCGTCACTACCTCGACGCCGGCGCGTTCGGCTGCCTCGGCGTGGGCACGCCCTACGGCGTCGCCGCTGCCCTGGCGCACCCGGGCCGGCAGGTGGTCACCGTCACCGGCGACGGGGCCTTCGGCATCAACGCGATGGAGATCGACGGCGCGGCGCGCCACGGCGCGAAGGCGGTGTTCATCGTCGCCAACAACGCGGCCTGGAACATCGAAAGGCTGGACCAGGAGATGAACTACGGCGGCCGTGTCGTCGGCACCACGCTCGCCTGGAGCGACTACGCGGCGATGGCGCGCGCGCTCGGCATGCATGCCGAACGCGTGACCGATCCGGCACGGCTGCCGGCGGCCATCGAGGAGGCGCTGGCCAAGGCGCCGGCGCTGCTCGACGTCGTCGTCACGCGCGACGCGCTGAGCTCAGACGCCGGCAAGGGCCTGGGCTGGGTGCCCGACCGCCAGGCGCTGACCGCCTGGGACGAGGCCGAGCAGGCGCGACGCGCCTGAGCGCGCGGACCGGAACGGAGGAGATGCCGCGATGAGCGCCTTGCTGTCGCTGTCGGAGTCGATCGCCACCCACGCCCGCCTGCGCCCGGCCAAGGTCGGCGCGCGCGACTCGCGCCGCACGCTGAGCTATGCCGAGTGGGACGCACGCGCCAGCCGGCTCGCCGCCGCGCTGCTCGGCCTCGGGCTCGAGAAGGGCGACCGGATCGCGCTGCTCGCGACCAACGCGATCGAGTGGCTCGAGATCTACGTCGCGCTGGCGCGCGCCGGGCTGGTCGCGGTGCCGGTCAACTTCCGCCTGCAGCCGCGCGAGATCGCCTACATCGTCGACCATGCCGAAGCGCGCGCGGCGATCGTGCACGATCCGCTGCGGCCGCTGATCGAGCCGGTGCTGCCCGAGCTGCCGGCGCTGGCCGGGCGGTGCATCGCCTTCGGCGCCGGCGATCCGCTGCCGGCGCCCTGGCACGACTACGAGGCGATCATCGACGCGGCATTGGCGCAGCCGCCCGAGGTCGCCGTCGCGCCCGAGGACCTGTTCGCGCTGATGTACACCTCGGGCACCACCGGCCGGCCCAAGGGCGCGATGCGCAGCCACGCCGGCAACGCGCTGCTGGCAATGGCCACCGCGCTCGAGTTCGGCCTGAGCAGCGAGGACACCGGCCTGCTCGTGATGCCGCTGTGCCACGCCAACTCGCTGTACTTCTTCGTCACCTTCGCGATGCTCGGCGCGACCATCGTCGTCGACGACCGTCGCAGCTTCGACCCCGAGGCGGTGCTGGCCACGCTGGCCGGCCAGCGGATCACCTTCACCTCGCTGGTGCCCACGCACTACGTGATGATGCTGTCGCTGCCCGACGAGGTGAAGGTGCGCCACGACCTCGGCGCGGTCGGCAAGCTGCTGATCTCGTCGGCGCCGGCGCGGCGCGAGACCAAGCGCGCGATCCTCGAGCTGTTCCCGAACGGCCGCCTGTTCGAGCTCTACGGCTCGACCGAGGCCGGCTGGGTCACGGTGCTGCGTCCGCACGAGCAGCTCGACCGTCTCGGCACCGTCGGCCGCGAATGGGCCGGCTCGGGCGCGATCCGCCTGCTCGACGAGGCCGGCCGCGAGGTGCCGGACGGCGAGGTCGGCGAGCTGTACTCGCGCACCGCCTACGTCTTCGACGGCTACTGGAAGAACCCGGAGAAGACCGCCGAGGCGTTTCGCGGCGCCTGGTGCTCGGTCGGCGACCTCGCGCGGCGCAATGCCGACGGCTTCATCGAGCTGGTCGACCGCAAGAGCCACATGATCATCAGCGGCGGCGAGAACGTCTACCCGTCGGAGGTCGAGGCCTGCCTGGCCGCGCACCCGGCGGTGCAGGACGTGGCGGTGGTCGGCCTGCCGGATGCCAAATGGGGCGAGACGGTCTGCGCCGCGGTCGTGCGGCGCGCCGGGCAGGCCGCCGACGAAGCGGCGCTGCTGGCCTGGTGCCGCGAGCGCATCGCCGGCTACAAGCGGCCGCGCTCGGTGGTCTTCGTCGCCGAGGCCGATCTGCCGCGCACCGCCACCGGCAAGATCCAGCACCGGCTGCTGCGCGATCGGCTGGCCGCAGGCCGACACTGAGGCAGCCTCCTAGAATCAAGGGCTCCACCTCGACCCGGGAGCCACCCATGGCGATCTACCGCCTCGGCGAACACCTGCCCCAGCTCGACCCGACGACCTGGGTCGCCGACAGCGCCAGCGTGATCGGCCAGGTGCGCGTGGGTGCCGAGACCGGCATCTGGTACGGCGCGGTCGTGCGCGGCGACAACGACCTGATCACGATCGGCGAACGCACCAGCGTGCAGGAGTGCGCGGTGCTGCACACCGACGCCGGCATCAGGATGACGATCGGCCGCCAGGTCACCGTCGGCCACCAGGCGATGCTGCACGGCTGCACGATCGGCGACGGCTCGCTGATCGGCATCGGCAGCGTGATCCTCAACGGCGCCAGCGTCGGCAAGCATTGCCTGGTCGGCGCGAACTCGCTGATCACCGAGGGCAAGAGTTTTCCCGACGGCTCGCTGATCATGGGCAGCCCGGCCAAGGTCGTGCGCGCGCTGACGCCCGAGCAGATCGAGCGGCTGATCTGGAGCGCCGAGCACTACGTGGCGCAGACCGCGCGGCATCGCCAGGTCGAGCGCATCGCTTGAACTCGACGACGACGATGTCCGAACTGCACAAGTTCCTGTTCGACGGCCTGCCGGTGCGCGGCATGCTGGTGCGCCTGACCGACGGCTGGCAGGAGGTGCTGCAGCGTCGCGACGAGCGTGCGCCCTGGCCCGACGAGGTCGCGTCGCTGGTCGGCCAGATGTGCGCGGCCGGCGTGCTGATGCAGTCCAACATCAAGTTCGACGGCGCGCTGGTGCTGCAGATCTCGGGTGACGGCCCGGTCAAGCTGGCGGTGGCCGAGGTGCAGCCGAACCTGCGCTTCCGTGGCACCGCGACCTTGGTCGGCGAGGTGCCGGCCGGCGCCCGGCTCGAGGCAATGGTCAACGTCCGCGGCCAGGGCCGCTGCGCGATCACCCTCGACCCGGGTCGGCGCGATCGCGGCCAGCAGCCCTACCAGGGCGTGGTCGCGCTGCACGGCGACCGCCGCGAGCCGCTGCAGCAGTTGTCCGAGGTGCTCGAGCACTACATGCTGCAGTCCGAGCAGCTCGACACCAAGCTGGTGCTGGCCGCCGACCGGCATGTCGCCGCCGGGCTGCTGATCCAGCGTCTGCCGGTCGAAGGCGAGGGCAACCTCGCCGGCGCTCGCAACGAGGACCAGATCGGCCTGTCCGAAGGCTTCAACCGCATCGCCCACCTGGCCGCCACGCTGAGTGCGGAGGAACTGCTGAGCCTGGACGCCGACACCGTGCTGCGGCGCCTGTTCTGGGAGGAGGACCTGCGCCGCATGCCGCCGATGCAGCCGCGCTTCGCCTGCAGCTGCTCGCGCGAGCGCGTCGGATCGATGCTGCTCGGCCTCGGTGCCGAGGAGAGCGAGTCGCTGATCGAGGAGCGCGGCGAGGTCGAGGTCGGCTGCGAGTTCTGCGGCCGCCAGTACCGCTTCGACGCGGTCGACGTCGGCCGCCTGTTCACCGCGCCCGGGCGCCAGCCGCCGGGCTCGACGACGGTCAACTGACGTGCTGTACGCCGCGCTGAAGCTGCTGCACGTGCTGGCGGTCGTCGCCTGGGTCGGCGGCATGGCCTTCGCGCACTTCTTCCTGCGGCCGTCGCTGGCGGTGCTCGAGCCGCCGCTGCGCCTGCGCCTGATGGCCGAGGTGCTGCGCCGCTTCTTCGCCGCAATGACCGCGGCGGTGGCGGTGGTGCTGGTCTCCGGCGCGGCGATGATCGAGCTGACCGCGAGCCGCGTTGCCGAGACCGGCGGCAGGCTGGTGATGCCCTTCGGCTGGACCGCGATGACGGTGATCGGCCTGCTGATGGCGCTGATCTTCGGCCTGATCCGGCTGCGCCTGTATCCGCCGCTGCGCCGCGCGGTCGACGCCGGCGACGGGCCTGCCGCCGCCGCGGCGCTGGCCCGCGTGCGGCGCTGGGTGCTGGTCAACCTGGTGCTCGGCGTCGCGGTGATCGGGCTGGCGATCGCGGGCTGAGCGCCCACGCCGGTCCGCCTCTCAGGTCGGCTCGTAGGCGAGCCGCACGTAGATCGGCGCGAAGGCCTCGGCCTGCGTGACCTCCAGCAGGTGCTCGCGCGACAGCTCGAGCAGCGCGATGAAGGTCACGATCAGCACCGGCACGCCGCGGGTCGGCTCGAACAGCTCGTGGAACTCGACGAAGCGGCGGCCCTGCAGCCGGCGCAGCACGATGCTCATGTGCTCGCGCACCGACAGCTGCTCGCGGCTGATCGTGTGGTGGCGGTTCAGCCGCGCGCGCTGCAGGATCTCGGCCCAGGCCGCGCGCAGGTCGTCCGGGTTCACGTCGGGCCAGCGCGGCTGCAGGCTCTGCTCGATGTGGACCTGGGCGCGCAGGAAGTCGCGCCCGTGCACCGGCAGCTCGTCGAGCTTCGCGGCGGCGAGCTTGATCCGCTCGTACTCGATCAGCCGGCGCACGAGCTCGGCGCGCGGGTCCTCGATCTCGGCGCCGTCGGCGGTCTTCTTCGGCGGCAGCAGCATGCGCGACTTGATCTCGATCAGCATCGCCGCCATCAGCAGGTACTCGCTGGCGAGCTCGAGGTTGTGGCGGCGGATCTGCTCTATGTAGTCGAGGTACTGGCGCGTCACGCTGGCCAGCGGGATGTCGAGGATGTTGAAGTTCTGCTTGCGGATCAGGTACAGCAGCAGGTCCAGCGGCCCCTCGAAGGCCTCGAGGAAGACCTCGAGCGCGTCGGGCGGGATGTACAGGTCGGTCGGCAGCTTGAACAGCGGCTCGCCATAGAGCCGCGCGACCGCGACCTGGTCGATCAGTTCGGGATCGGGCGCGCCCTCGGGCAGCGCGACGACGTCGGCGTCGGACACCCCGGGCTCAGACGTCGGTCTGGTAGACGTAGGGCTTCTGCGGCACGCGCGCGGCCTCCCACTCGCGCTGCTTGTCGCGGTCGATCTGCTTGTCCCACAGCAGCGCGCGGCCGGCCCGCTGCTCGGCCTCGAGCCCGGGCTTCTTCGCCTTCAGCTCGCCGATGAAGCGGGTCACGTCGGAGGTGTACGGTTTCCAGAACAGCGGCATCGGGGGACCCAGGCAGAATGACGGCTCGAGATTTTATCCGGGACCGCCGATGACGCTCCGCCTCACCCCCGTCGTGCTGGCGCTGGCGATGATCGCCGGCTGCGCCCAGCAGCGCATCGAGCAGCTCGAGGAAGGCGTGTCCACCGAGACCCAGGTCCGCCAGCAGTTCGGCGAGCCGGTGACGGTGGTCACGCTGGCCGACGGCAGCCGCGTGTTCGAGTACCCGCGCCAGCCCGAGGGGCAGACCAACTACTTCATCACGCTCGGGCCCGACGGCAAGATGAGCTCATTGCGCCAGGTGCTGACCGAGGCCAACTTCGCCAAGGTCACGACCGGCATGGCGCAGCACGACGTGCGCGCGCTGCTCGGCCGCCCGGCGCGCACGCAGCGCTTCGACCTGAAGCGCGAGGAGGTCTGGGAGTGGCGCTTCCAGGGACCCGAGGGCGCGCCCTTCGGCCGCCGCAATCGGGTCTTCAGCGTCACCTTCGACGACGCCGGCCGCGTCACGACGACCTCGGTCGGCGACGACCCGCGCGAGACGCAGATCGGAGGCCACTGAGCGTTTCGGCGGTTTCTAGGGCCGTGTCTCGTCGAACACCGCCGAGACGGTCGGCACGATGCACTCGTCGCCGAGCACCGCGTCGAAGCCGGCGCGGCGGATCAGCGACAGCGGCTGCTCGTTGACGTGCGCCAGCACCAGCGCGATGCCGCGCCGCTTCAGCGTGCGATGCAGGTGCTGCAACGCGTCCAGGCCCGAAGTGTCGAGCAGCACCAGCCGGTGCATCTCGAGCACCACGGTGCGCGTGCCCTCGGGCAGCTGGGCCGGCACCGCCTCGACCTTGCCGACCGCGCCGAAGAACAGCGAGCCGTAGAGCTCGAAGACCTCGGCGCCGGCGGGCACCTTGTCCGACGGCGTGTGCGCGATGCGGAACAGCGTGCCCATGCGCCAGATGAAGAACACGCAGGCCAGCACCAGGCCGAGCTCGAGCGCGACCGTCAGGTCGAAGATCACGGTCGTCGCGAAGGTGCCGAGCAGGATCGTGCGGTAGGGCAGGTTGAAGCGGCGCAGACGAGCGAATTCGCGCCACTCGCCCATGTTCCAGGCGACGAACATCAGGATGCCGGCCAGCGCCGCCAGCGGCACGTGCATCGCCAGCGGCGCGGCGACCAGCACGACGACCAGCAGCGTGGCCGCGTGCACGATGCCGGCGACCGGGCTCGTCGCGCCGGCGCGCAGGTTGGTGATCGTGCGCGCGACGGTGCCGGTGACCGGAAGGCCGCCGAAGAAGGGCACGACCGCGTTGGCCACGCCCTGCGCCATCAGCTCCTGGTTGGGGTCGTGCCTGGGATGGTCTGCGGCGTTGTCCGCGACCCGCGCGCACAGCAGCGACTCGATCGCGCCGAGCAGGGCGATCGTCAATGTCGGCGTGACCAGCAGCTTGACGGTGGCCCAGCTGAAGTCTGGCAAGGCGAAGGCCGGCAGCGCGGCCGGGATGCCGCCGAAGCGGCTGCCGATGGTGTCCACCGGCAACTGCAGCGCCGCCGTGGCCAGCGTCGCCGCGACCAGCGCGACCAGCGTGCCCGGCACGTGCGACGCGGTGCGGCGGCCGCGCGCCAGCAGGCCGCGCGGCGCGGTCGGCATCGTGTACGACTTCGGCCACAGCACGACGATGGCCAGGCTGCCGGCGGCCAGCGCCACCGCCGCCGGGTTGACCGTGTGCAGGTGGCTCGCGATCACGCCGATCTGCGAGAAGAAGTCGGCCGGCAGCTTCGGCGTGGCCAGGCCGAGGAAGTCCTTCAGCTGGCTCAGCCCGATCAGCACCGCGATGCCGTTGGTGAAGCCGATGACGATCGACACCGGCACGTAGCGCACCAGCGCGCCGAGCCTGAGCAGGCCCATCGCGAACAGCAGCAGCCCGGCGCAGACCGTCGAGATCAGCAGGTTCGCCAGGCCGTAGCGCTCGACGATGCCGTAGACGATGACGATGAAGGCGCCGGCCGGGCCGCCGATCTGCACCTGCGAGCCGCCGAGCGCGGAGACCAGGAAGCCGCCGATGATGGCCGCGACCAGGCCGGCCTCGGGCTTCACGCCGGAGGCGATCGCGAAGGCCATCGCCAGCGGCAGCGCGACGACGCCGACCGTCAGCCCGGCGCCGAGGTCGCGGGCGAAGCGTGCGCGGTCGTAGCCGGCCAGCGCGTCGACCAGGCGCGGGCGAAAGCGGTGGAGGGTGGGCACCGCCGCGGCCGTCCGTGCGTTCAGCGCACGCGCAGGCCGGGCACCGCGCCCGGCCAGGGCTCGAGCACGTACAGCCCCGGGTGGGCCTTCTCGTCGGCGTGCGAGGCGGCCAGCACCATGCCCTCGCTGACGCCGAACTTCATCTTGCGCGGCGCGAGGTTGGCCACCAGCACCGTGAGCTTGCCGGCGAGCTGCTCGGGCGCGTAGGCGCTGGCGATGCCGGAGAAGACGTTGCGGAGCCTTGGGCGACCTTGAGGGTCGTGGCCCTCGCCGGCATCGAGCGTCAGGCGCAGCAGCTTGGTGCTGCCCTCGACGCGCTCGGCGCTGACGATCCTGGCCAGCCGCAGGTCGACCTTGGCGAAGTCGTCGATGCCGATCTGTGCGGCGAGCGGCTCGCCGCCCGGGGCCGGGGGCGCGTCGGGGACAGGGGGAGCAGGCGGCGCCAGCAGCTCGTCGAGCTGCTTCATCTCGACGCGCTGCATCAGGTGGGAGTAGACGCCGATGCGGTGCGCACCGAGCGCCCTCGCTGCGTCGGCCCAGACCATCGGCTCGACCTGCAGGAAGGCCTCGACCCGGGCGACCAGCGCCGGCAGCACCGGCGTCAGGTAGATCGACAGCAGCCGGAAGGCCTCGATGCAGACCGTGCAGACGTCGTGCAGCGCAGCGTCGGCGCCGCTCTGGCGCGCCAGCTCCCAGGGCTTGTGCGCGTCGACGTACTCGTTGACCCGGTCGGCCAGCGCCATCACCTCGCGCAGGGCCTTGCCGAACTCGCGCGCGTCGTAGTGCTGGCCGATGCCGTCGCGCGCAGCGCGCAGCGCGTCGAGCAGCGCGCGGCCCTCGACGCCGACGTCGGCCGACAGCCGGCCGTCGAAGCGCTTGTGCAGGAAGCCGGCGGCGCGGCTGGCGATGTTGACGTACTTGCCGACCAGGTCGGCGTTGACGCGGGCGACGAAGTCCTCGGGGTTCAGGTCGATGTCCTCGACCTGCGCGTTGAGCTTGGCGGCGATGAAGTAGCGCAGCCACTCGGCGTCCAGCCCGAGCTCGAGGTAGCGCAGCGGCGAGATGCCGGTGCCGCGGCTCTTGCTCATCTTCGCGCCGGACAGGTTGATGAAGCCGTGCACGAAGACGTGGTCCGGCGTCTTGCGGCCGCTGAAGTGCAGCATCGCCGGCCAGAACAGGGTGTGGAAATAGACGATGTCCTTGCCGATGAAGTGCACCTGCTCGACCTCGGGGTCGGCGAGGTAGGCCTCGAAGTCCAGCCCGAGCTTGTCGAAGCGGTTCTTCAGCGACGCGAGGTAGCCCACCGGCGCGTCCAGCCAGACGTAGAAGTACTTGTCCTCGGTGTCGGGGATGCGGATGCCGAAGTAGGGCGCGTCGCGCGAGATGTCCCAGTCCGACAAGGTGACGTGGCCGAGCTCGTCGGGCGCGAACCACTCGCGGATCTTGTTCAGCACGCCGGGCTGCAGCCGGCCCGGCGCGGCGGTCCACTCCTGCAGGAAGTCGATGCAGCGCTGCGAGGACAGCAGGAAGAAGTGGTGCGCGCTTTGGCGCAGCTCGGGCGTCGCGCCGGACAGGGCGGAGTAGGGGTTCTTCAGCTCGGTGGGCGAGTAGACCGCGCCGCAGACGTCGCAGTTGTCGCCGTACTGGTCCTTCGCGCCGCACTTCGGGCACTCGCCCTTGATGTAGCGGTCGGGCAGGAACATGCCCTTGACCGGGTCGTAGAACTGCTCGATGGTGCGCTCGGCGATCAGGCCCTGCTTGCGCAGCGCCAGGTAGATCTCCTGCGCCAGCGCGTGGTTCTCCGGCGCGTCGGTGGAGTGCCAGTTGTCGAAGCCGATGTGGAAGCCGTCGAGGAAGGGCTGGCGGCCGGCGGCGATGTTCGCGACGAAGTCCTGCGGCGACACGCCGGCCTTCTCGGCGGCGATCATGATCGGCGCGCCGTGCGCATCGTCGGCGCAGACGAAGTGCACCTCGTGGCCCATCAGGCGCTGGAAGCGCACCCAGATGTCGGCCTGGATGTACTCCATCATGTGGCCGATGTGGAAGGGCGCGTTGGCGTAGGGCAGCGCCGTCGTGACGAAGAGCTTGCGCGGGCGATGGCCGGGAGAGGCTGCGGGGGCGGTCATCGCCCCGATTTTAGGCGTAGGCCGGGGCCGGTTCGCGCAGGTCGGGTGGCGCGCCCGACAGCGCCTGCAGCGCGTCCAGCGGGCTCGGCGTGACCCGCGCCGAGGCCTTCAGCACGTGGGTGTAGATCATCGTCGTGCCGACGTCGCTGTGGCCGAGCAGGCTCTGCACGGTGCGGATGTCGACGCCCGACTGCAGCAGGTGGGTGGCGAAGGAGTGGCGCAGCGTGTGCACCGAGGCCGGCTTCGGGATGCCGGCGGCCTGCACCGCCCGCCGCAGATGGCGCTGCAGCAGCGACTCGTGCAGGTGGTGCACGCGATGCACGCCCGGCTGGCGCGGGTCTTCCGACGCGCGCTCGGCGGGGAAGACCCAGAACCAGGCCCAGCTGCCGGCCGCGCGCGGGTACTTCGCGGCCAGGGCGTGCGGCAGCGAGACGCCGGCGGCGCCGGCCTCGCGCTCGCGGCGCCACAGGCGGTGGGCGGCGGCGAGCTGCTCGCGCAGCGGGGCGTGCAGGCTGCGCGGCAGCATCACGACGCGGTCCTTGCCACCCTTGCCGTGGCGAACGATGACCACCTCGCGGTCGAAGTCCAGGTCCTTCACGCGCAGGCGCAGGCCCTCCAGCAGGCGCATGCCGGTGCCGTAGAGCAGCTGGGCCAGCAGGCGCGGCACGCCGTCCATGTGCAGCAGCAGCGCCTCGACCTCGCGCGGCGTCAGCACCACCGGCAGCCGGCGCTGCGAGGCGGGGCGGCCGATCTGGTCCATCCACGGCAACTGCAGGTCCAGCACCTGGCGATACAGGAAGAGCAGGGCGCTGAGCGCCTGCCGGTGCGTGGCCGGCGAGACCCGGCGTTCGTTGGCGAGCATCGACAGGAAGCCCTGCACCGCGTCGGCGCCGAGCTCGCGCGGGTGGCGCAGGCCCGACCAGTGCACGTAGTGGCGCACCCAGTGGCGGTAGGCTTCCTCGGTGCGCAGGCTGTAGTTCAGGTAGCGCAGCCGCTCTGTGAGCTGGTCCAGCAGGCGCGGGGCGGTCGAGGTGTCCTGAGGCATGGGTGGCGGCTGGGCGGCTGTATGGAAAAACAGTATGCTGCGGTTGCGCCCCGTTCGCAAGGCCTTGCAGGCATCGTTCAGGGGATGTGGGGCGGCGGCAGGGGGACGGCACCGATGGCGAAGGAAATGGACAGAGGGCTGCGCGGGCTGTGCGTGGCCAGGACCATGGGACCGGGCCAGCGCGGCGCGATCAAGCTGACGCGCCGATATGGCGCGGCGCTGGTGTGCGTCCGATACCGAGTGAGCCCGCGGGGGCGCACGCGGTACACGACGGTCGAACTGCTCGTCGACCGCCGCCCGGTGCGTGCGCGAGACCCGTCGGAGCGCCTGGTGGCTGTCGACCTGCCGCGCCCGAGTGCCGCGCTGCGCGCAGTCCTGCTGGAGAGCGGCGCACGCCGGATCGGCGGCCCGGACGGCCGCTGGCTGATGACCCACGCGACCGCGCGACGCCTTGGACTGACGTCTCTCGTTACATCCAGTCAGTGACGCCGCAAGCGTCATCGGCGGCAATTGTTCGTACCGGCAGTAACAAGTACGATTCGATCGCGAAACCGAGCCATCTAAAACACGTTAGGCCGCATGAAACCCTTTGCGCTTGCCATAGCCTTGTTCATCGCAACGTCTGCGTCTGCAAGCGACTTGTCGGCACGCGTTGCAGAGGCGAAGGCGCTTGTCGCTACGCCCGCGGGTAGGGCGTACGAACGTGAGATGGCACCGGTGATCCACCAAGCTATTCGGTTGTGCGTCGTGCCGGGTGCATCAGATCCAGCGAATCTCGGCGGTTTCGTACTTGTTGGGCGAGTGGCGATTGACGGTGCCCTTACAGACGTCGAGATTGAACCGCAGACCAGAGTCTCTTCATGCTTTGCCAGAGCTGTCGCATCGGCTTCTTGGCCGGTGCCACCTCGAATGCACGGCAGTCCTCGAGTTGGGTACCCAATCGAGGTTTCCATGAAGGTGGCGCCGTGAGCGTGCGGCCTAACCCTTCTACAGGGACTTCCCCTCGCGTCAACGAGTCTGAGTGATCGCATTGCCTTTCTG
>CALJUI010000202.1 GCA_937975735.1 uncultured Rubrivivax sp. | reverse complement strand
CAGCGAGCTGAAGAACTGCGCCGACATGATGGTCGAGAAGCCTTTTTTCATGCGGGTCGCGCGCAGCCTGGCTCGCCGGTCTAGATGCCGACTCGTTGTCTCCGTGGGGGCGCCCGGTTTATAGCATGCACCCCGCTGGCAGAATCGGTCGATGCCCCGCCCGATCGAAGCCCTCGTGCACGTGTCCGCGCTGGCGCACAACCTGGCGCGCGCCCGCGCCGTTGCGCCCGATGTGCGGGCCTGGGCGGTGGTCAAGGCCAACGCCTACGGACATGGCATCGAGCGGGCCTTCGAGGGCCTGCGCGGCGCCGACGGCTTCGCGCTGCTCGACCTGAGCGAAGCCGAACGGCTGCGCGCACTCGACTGGCGCGGGCCCATCCTGCTGCTGGAGGGCTGCTTCGAGCCGCGTGACCTCGAGCTGTGTTCGCGCCTGGACCTGTGGCACGTGATCCACACCGAGGCGCAGATCGACTGGCTGGCCGCGCACAAGACCCAGCAGCCGCACCGGGTCTTCCTGAAGATGAACAGCGGCATGAACAGGCTCGGCCTGCGCCCCGATGCCTTCCGCGCGGCCTGGGTGCGGTTGAACGCGCTGCCGCAGGTCGAGGAGGTGACGCTGATGACGCACTTCTCGGACGCCGACGGCCAGCGCGGCATCGCCCACCAGCTGGCCGCGTTCAAGGCAGCCACCGACGACCTGCCCGGCGAGCGCTCGCTCGCCAACAGCGCCGCGACGCTGCGCCACGCGAGCGAGGCCGGGGTGGCCGCCGACTGGGTGCGCGCCGGCATCATGGTCTACGGCAGCGCGCCCGACTTCCCCGCCCACGACATCGCGCACTGGGGCCTGCGCCCGGCGATGACGCTGCGCACCCGGCTGATCGCCATTCAGGACCTGCAGCCAGACGACACCGTCGGCTACGGCAGCAGCTTCACCGCCGAGCGGCCGATGCGCATCGGCATCGCCGCCTGCGGCTATGCCGACGGCTACCCGCGCCACTGCGGCACCGGCACGCCGGTGCTGGTCGATGGCCGGCGCAGCGGCACGATCGGTCGCGTGTCGATGGACATGCTGGCGGTCGACCTGACCGCGCTGCCCCGGGCCGGCATCGGCAGCGAGGTCACGCTCTGGGGCCAAGGACCGGGGGGCGCGCTGCTGGCGATCGACGAGGTCGCGCACGCCGCCGGCACGATCGGCTACGAGCTGATGTGCGCCGTCGCGCCGCGGGTGCCGATGCGCGCCGACGGCTGAGAGGTCGCTGACGCATGGGCCGCTGCACGGTCGACCCCGCGCAGGTGCAGGTCACCGCGATCCGCGCCCAGGGCGCCGGCGGCCAGAACGTCAACAAGGTCTCGAGCGCGATCCACCTGCGCTTCGACGTGCGGGCCTCGTCGCTGCCGGACGACGTCAAGGCGCGCCTGCTCGCGCTGAGCGACTCGCGCATCACCGGCGACGGCGTCGTGGTCATCAAGGCGCAGACCGCGCGCACGCAGGAGGCCAACCGGGCCGAAGCCTTGCAGCGCCTGCAGGCGCTGGTCGACAGCGTCGCGAGGGCTCCGCGCAAGCGCCGGCCGACCAAGCCGACGCTGGGCTCGAAGCTGCGCCGGCTCGAGGGCAAGAGTGCGCGTGGCCAGGTCAAGGCCTTGCGCGGCAAGGTTCGGCCGCCCGAGTAGCTCACAATCCGCGGCGATGGCCAGGGACAAGACGATATTCACCTGCAGCGAGTGCGGCGCGACGAGCCCGAAGTGGCTCGGCAAGTGCCCGCAATGCGAGGCGTGGAACACGCTGGTGGAGTCGGTGGCCGAGTCCGGCGGCGCGCCGCACCGCTTCAGGTCGCTGGTCAAGGCGCAACCGGTGACGACGCTGTCGGAGATCGAGGCGAGCGAGGTCGACCGCGCGCCGACCGGCATCGAGGAGCTCGACCGCGTGCTCGGCGGCGGCCTCGTCGGCGGCGGCGTGGTGCTGATCGGCGGCGATCCCGGCATCGGCAAGAGCACGCTGCTGCTGCAGGCGCTGGACGGTCTGTCGAAGCGCATGAAGGCGCTGTACGTCACCGGCGAGGAGAGCGGCGCGCAGGTCGCGCTGCGCTCGCGCCGGCTCGGGCTGGACGGCAGCGCGGTGCGCGTGCTGGCCGAGATCCAGCTCGAGAAGATCCTGGCGGCGATCGACGCGGAAAAGCCGGCGGTCTGCGTGGTCGACTCGATCCAGACCGTTTACTCCGACCAGCTCACGTCGGCGCCGGGCTCGGTGGCGCAGGTGCGCGAGTGCGCGGCGCAGCTGACGCGCACGGCCAAGGCCACCGGCACGTCGATCGTGCTCGTCGGCCACGTGACGAAGGACGGCACGCTGGCCGGCCCGCGCGTGCTCGAGCACATCGTCGACACGGTTCTGTACTTCGAGGGGGACACGCACTCGAGCTACCGTCTCGTGCGGGCGATCAAGAACCGCTTCGGCGCGGTCAACGAGATCGGCGTGTTCGGCATGACCGAGCGCGGGCTGAAAGGGGTCGCCAACCCGAGCGCGATCTTCCTGTCGACGCATGGCGAGCCGGTGCCGGGGTCCTGCGTGCTGGTCACGCTGGAGGGCACGCGGCCGCTGCTGGTCGAGATCCAGGCCCTGGTCGACAGCGGCGGACCGAGCCCGCGGCGGCTGTCGGTGGGCCTCGAGCGCGACAGGCTGGCGATGCTGCTGGCGGTGCTGCACCGCCACGCCGGCGTGTCCTGCATGGACCAGGACGTGTTCGTGAATGCGGTTGGCGGCGTGCGGATCAGCGAGCCGGCGGCCGACCTCGCGGTGCTGCTCGCGATCCAGGGCAGCCTGCGCGGCAAGCCCTTGCCACGCGGCTTCATCGCCTTCGGCGAGGTCGGCCTGGCCGGCGAGGTGCGGCCGGCGCCGCGCGGCCAGGAACGGTTGAAGGAAGCGGCCAAGCTCGGTTTCAGCATCGCCGTCGTGCCGAAGGCCAATGCGCCGAAACGGGCGATCGAGGGCCTGGCGATCCATGCCGTCGAGCGCATCGAGCAGGCGATCGACGTGGTGCGTGGCCTGTGAGCCCGGTGTCATGAATCCGACGGTGGGCTGGGGCCTGGCGGTGCTCGCGGTGGCGGTGGGCTACTGGAGCTACGGCTGGAAGGGCGTGGTGCTGGCGGTCACGGTGATCGTGTTCTGGCTGCTGCTGCAGTTCAGCCGCGCGCTGCGCGTGATGCGCCACGCCGGGCAGCGGCCGGTCGGCGCGATCGACAGCGCGGTGATGCTGCAGTCGCGCCTGAAGCGCGGCATGACGCTGATGGACGTGATCCAGCTCACCCACAGCCTCGGCCAGCGCACCGGCGAGGCGCCCGAGACCTGGACCTGGACCGACCCCGGCGGCGTGCGGGTCGTGCTCACGCTGGAGGATGGCCGGCTCGCTCGCTGGGAACTCGTCAGGCCGCCCGAATAGAATCCAAAGTCCCCGAAAACCCCGGAGAAACACCATGTCGATGGCCGATCGCGACGGCAAGATCTGGATGGACGGCCAGCTGGTCGAGTGGCGCGACGCCAAGATCCACGTGCTGACCCACACGCTGCACTACGGCTGCG
>CALJUI010000201.1 GCA_937975735.1 uncultured Rubrivivax sp. | reverse complement strand
GTGGGCGGCGTTCGCGGTGGTCGGCGCCGGCGCGATCGGCTGCGCCGCCGGCGGCTGGCTGGCCAGGCACATCGGCAGCGCGCGCGTGGCCGGCGCGCAGCTGGCGACGAGCGGCCTGTGCTGCGTCGCCGCGCCGTGGCTGCTCGACGCGCCCGGGCCCTGGTTCGCGCTCTGGCTCTTCGTCTGGGGCGTCACGGTGGTCGGCGACTCGCCGCAGTTCTCGACGCTGACGGCGATGAACGCGCCCCGCGCCGCGGTCGGCAGCGTGCTGACGCTGACCAACAGCATCGGCTTCGGCATCTCGATCGTCAGCATCGAGCTCTTCGTGCGGCTGGCGCAGAGCCTGCCGCTGGCGACGCTGCTGCCGTGGATCGGGCTCGGGCCGCTGCTCGGGCTGATCGCGCTGCGGTCGCTGCTTCGCGAGCCCGCGCGATGAGGTCGAGGGGAACGCCGCCTCGGAGGCCGCGTGTGTAGCGGGAGCGGAGCCCAAGAGACATGCCAGGCCGTGCGTTTGCGTTTCTGATGGCCGCCGTGCTGGTCTATGCCGGGCTGTGTGCCGCCCTGTTCGTCTTCCAGCGCGCGCTGCTCTACTTGCCACAGCCACGTGTCCTGGCGCAGGCGTCGAAGTTCAGCCTGCCGGTCGATGGCGCCGAGCTCGTCGTGACGTCGCGGATCGAGGACTCGCCGCAGGCGCTGATCTACTTCGGCGGCAATGCCGAAGACGTGTCGTCGAGCCTGCCGGATCTGGCGCGGGCCTTCGCCGGACAGGCCGTCTACCTGCTGCACTACCGTGGTTATGGCGGCAGCACCGGCTCACCGTCGCAGGCGGCCTTGTATGCCGATGCACTGGCGCTGTACGACCATGTACGCGAGCGGCATGAACAGGTGGCCGTGGTGGGCCGCAGCCTGGGCAGCAGCGTGGCACTGCACCTGGCCAGCCGGCGGCCGATCGATCGCCTGGTGCTGGTCACGCCCTTCGACAGCATCGAGGCGCTGGCTTCGCGGCAGTTCCCGATCTTCCCGGTGCGCTGGCTGCTGCTGGACAAGTACGAGGCCTGGCGCGACGCGCCGCAAGTGACGGCACCGACGCGGGTACTGGTCGCCGAACACGACACCATCGTCCCGCGCGCGCGCACCGAGGCGCTGATGGCGCATTTCCGGCCCGGCGTGGCCGAGCTGCATGTCATCGAGGGCCGTGGCCACAACTCGATCGGCGCCGATCCGCGCTACCTGCCGCTGCTGGCCGGGCGCTGAGGAGGGTGGTCGCCGGGGGCGCGCTACTGGAACGCCACCTCGGCGAAGCTGCGCAGCTTGCGGCTGTGCAGTTGGCCTGGGCGCTGCTCGCGCAGCAGCTCGACCGCGCGCATGCCGATGCGCAGGTGCTGGTCGACGCGCTCGCGGTAGAAGGTGTTGGCCATGCCGGGCAGCTTGATCTCGCCGTGCAGCGGCTTGTCCGACACGCACAGCAGCGTGCCGTAGGGCACCCGGAAGCGGAAGCCGTTGGCGGCGATCGTCGCGCTCTCCATGTCCAGCGCGATCGCGCGCGACTGCGAGAAGCGCCGCTCCGGCGTCGTCGGCACGTTGCGCGAGGGCAGCAGCTCCCAGTTGCGGTTGTCGGTGCTGGCGACCGTGCCGGTGCGCATCAGCTTCTTCAGCTCGTAGCCCTCGACCCGGGTGATCTCGGCCACCGCCTGCTCCAGCGCCACCTGCACCTCGGCCAGCGCGGGGATCGGCACCCACAGCGGCAGGTCCTCGTCGAGGACGTGGTCCTCGCGCACGTAGCCGTGGGCGAGCACGTAGTCGCCGAGCTGCTGGGTGTTGCGCAGCCCGGCGCAGTGACCCAGCATCAGCCAGGCGTGCGGGCGCAGCACCGCGATGTGGTCGGTGATGGTCTTCGCGTTGGCCGGGCCGACGCCGATGTTGACCATCGTGATGCCGCTGCGGTCAGAGCGCGTGAGGTGGTAGGCCGGCATCTGCGGCAAGCGCAGCGGCGACGTGCCGGTCAGCGGCTGGCCCTTCGTGCTCGTCACGTTGCCCGGCTCGACGAAGCGCTCGTAACCCGAGTCCTCGGCCACCGCGGCGCGGCCGATGCGGATGAACTCGTCGATGTAGAACTGGTAGTTCGTGAACAGCACGAAGTTCTGGAAGTGCTCGGGCGCGGTGCCGGTGTAGTGGCGCAGCCGGTGCAGCGAGTAGTCGACGCGCGGTGCGGTGAACAGCGACAGCGGGCGCGGCTCGCCGGGCGCGGGCTCGTGCGTGCCATTGGCGATGCCGTCGTCCATCGCCGCCAGGTCGGGCAGGTCGAACAGGTCGCGCATTGCCAGCCGCCGGTCGGCCGGCAGCGAGCCTTCCAGGTGGTCGTTGTCGGCCAGCGAGAAGTGCACCGGGATCGGCTGCGTGCTGGTGCCGACCTCCAGCGCCACGCCGTGGTTTCGGCGCAGCAGCGTGAACTGCTGGGTCAGGTAGTCGGCGAACAGGTCGGGCCGCGTCACCGTGGTCTCGTAGACGCCCGGGCCCGAGACGAAGCCGTAGGCCAGCCGCGAGTCGGCGCGCGCGACGGTGCTGGTCTGCACGCGCACGAAGGGGTAACAGGCGCGCACGTGCTGGCCGATCGCTTCGCCGGCGACATAGCGCTGCAGCGTGTCGCGCAGATGGTCGACGCTGCCGTCGTAGATGCGGCGGACCTGGGCCAACGCCTCGGCGGGGTCGTCGAAACGGGCCGGGGCGATGAAGGGCGGCGTGAGCATGTGGTGATTGTCGCTCGCCGGGGATCAGGCGCCGGACGCCTGAGCGGTCCGGTCGGCGAGATTGGCCGGCAGGTGCGCGGTGCAGTCGACCAGGCTCGCGACATGCGGCGGCGCGGCGCCGACGACCGACAGGCCGGTGTTGCCGAGGCGGCCGGGCAGGGCGGTGCCGGCCGGCAGCGTCGCATGGTGCTGCAGCCAGGCGTGGATCAGCAGGCCGTGCGAGACCACCAGCAGCGGCCCGTCCAGCCCGGCGCGGCGGCGCGCGATCAGGGCCCAGGCCGCAGCCGCCCGCTCCAGGAATACGGCCAGCGATTCGCCGCCCTCGGGCGCGTCGATCAACCCGATCGGGTCGAAGCCCAGCCTGTCGCGCGGGCGACCGCGCAAGGCGCCGAAGTTGCGCTCGTGCAGCAGCGCGCTCGGCTCGATCGCCAGACCGGTCACCGCGGCGACGGCCTCGGCCGTCTGCCAGGCGCGCGGCAGGTCGCTCGACAGGATCGCCGCCGGCCGCAGCGACGCCAGCCTGGCCGCGGCGGCCGTCGCCTGCGCTCGACCGCGCGGGCCCAGCGGCGTGTCAGCCGGCTGCATCACGCGCGACGCATTGAGCAGCGTCTCGCCGTGGCGCAGCAGCAGGATCGTCACATGCTGCGCCGGTACTGCCCGCCGACCTCGAACAGCGCGTTCGTGATCTGGCCCAGGCTGCACACCCGCACCGCGTCCATCAGCACCTCGAAGACGTTGCGGTTGTCGATCACGGCCCGCTGCAGGCGCTGGAGCATCGCCGGCGCCTCGGCTGCGTGGCGGGCGTGGAAGTCCTGCAGGCGTTCAAGCTGCGACTGTTTCTCGGCCTCGGTCGAGCGCGCGAGCTCGATCGTCTCCGGCACCGTGTCGCCGCGCGGGTTGCGGAAGGTGTTGACGCCGACGATCGGGTACTCGCCGGTGTGCTTGAGCATCTCGTAGTGCATGCTCTCTTCCTGGATCTTGCCGCGCTGGTAGCCGGTCTCCATCGCGCCGAGCACGCCGCCGCGCTCGGCAATGCGCTCGAACTCCGCCAGCACCGCCTCCTCGACGAGTTCGGTCAGCTCGTCGACGATGAACGAGCCCTGGTTCGGGTTCTCGTTCTTGGCCAGGCCCCACTCGCGGTTGATGATCATCTGGATCGCCATCGCGCGGCGTACGGATTCCTCCGTGGGCGTCGTGATCGCCTCGTCGTAGGCGTTGGTGTGCAGGCTGTTGCAGTTGTCGTAGATCGCGATCAACGCCTGCAGCGTGGTGCGGATGTCGTTGAACTGGATTTCCTGCGCGTGCAGCGAACGCCCCGATGTCTGCACGTGGTACTTCAGCTTCTGGCTGCGCTCGTTGGCGCCGTAGCGCTCCTTCATCGCCACCGCCCAGATGCGCCGCGCGACGCGGCCCATGACGTTGTATTCGGGGTCCATGCCGTTGCTGAAGAAGAACGACAGGTTGGGCGCGAAATCGTCGATGTGCATGCCGCGCGCGAGATAGGCCTCGACGAAGGTGAAGCCGTTGGAGAGCGTGAACGCGAGCTGGCTGATCGGGTTCGCACCGGCCTCCGCGATGTGGTAGCCGGAGATCGAGACGGAGTAGAAGTTGCGCACGTCGTGGTGCACGAAGTACTCGGCGATGTCGCCCATCACCTTGAGGCTGAACTCGGTCGAGAAGATGCAGGTGTTCTGGCCCTGGTCCTCCTTCAGGATGTCGGCCTGAACCGTGCCGCGCACGTTGGCCAGCGTCCACTCGCGGATCTTCGCGGCCTCGGTGTCGGTCGGCTCGCGGCGATTGTCGGCCTTGAACTTGTCGAGGTTCTGGTCGATCGCGGCGTTCATGAACATCGCCAGGATCGTCGGCGCCGGGCCGTTGATCGTCATGCTGACCGACGTGCTCGGGCTCGTCAGGTCGAAGCCGCCGTAGAGCACCTTCATGTCGTCCAGCGTGGCGATCGACACGCCGGAATTGCCCACCTTGCCGTAGATGTCCGGGCGCAGGTCCGGGTCGTTGCCGTACAGCGTGACCGAGTCGAAGGCGGTGGACAGGCGCTTGGCCGGCATGCCCTCGCTGAGCAGCTTGAAGCGCTTGTTGGTGCGGAAGGCGTCGCCTTCGCCTGCGAACATGCGCGTCGGGTCCTCGCCCTCGCGCTTGAACGCGAAGGTGCCGGCGGTGTAGGGGAAGGAGCCGGGCACGTTTTCCAGCAGCAGCCACTTCAGCAGATCGCCGCGGCCCTCGTAACTCGGCAGCA
>CALJUI010000200.1 GCA_937975735.1 uncultured Rubrivivax sp. | reverse complement strand
GGTTTTCGCGCCGGCGCCGCCGCCTGCACCGCCTCGACGATGGCGGCGGTGGCGTCGGCCGATTCCGGCTCTGCGTCGGCCGCCGCGGCCTTCGGCGGCAGGACGCGGGTGTAGGGAGCGAGGATGTGCACCAGTTGGCCGTAGACCTTCGGGTTGCCCGCGACCAGCTCGCGCTGGTAGAGGAAGTCGGCCTCGCCGGTGAAGTTGCCGACCAGGCCGCCGGCCTCGGTGATCATCAGCGATCCGGCGGCGGCATCCCAGGGCGACAG
The DNA here is from genome assembly GCA_937975735.1 of uncultured Rubrivivax sp. Taxonomy (GTDB): domain Bacteria; phylum Pseudomonadota; class Gammaproteobacteria; order Burkholderiales; family Burkholderiaceae_C; genus Rubrivivax. Next base: position 5,348 of record CALJUI010000200.1, on the reverse strand, counting down.
GCCGGTCTCGAAGAAGCCGTCGTAGTAGCCGGCCGCCACGTAGCACAGGTCCAGCGCCGCGGCGCCCGGGCGGCGAAGGCCGGCGCACTGCTGCATGACCTGGTCGAACATCTTCACGTAGCGCTGGAAGTTGTCGCCCTTTCGGAACGGGAATCCGGTGCCGACCAGCGCGTCGGCCAGCCGGGTGCGCTTGGACACGCGCAGCCGGCGGTCGTTCAGGAAGGCGCCGCGCCCGCGGGACGCGTAGAAAAGATCGTTGCGGGTCGGGTCATAGACCACGGCCTGCTGCACCACGCCCCGGTGGGCCAGCGCGATCGACACCGCGTAGATCGGGAAGCCGTGCAGGAAGTTGGTGGTGCCGTCGAGCGGATCGATGATCCACAGGAACTCGCTGTGCTTGGCGCCGCGCTCGCGGCCCGACTCCTCGGCCAGGATGGCGTGGCCGGGGTAGGCCTCGAGAAGGATGTCGATGATGGCCTGCTCGGCCGCCCGGTCGACCTCGGAGACGAAGTCGTTCGGCCCCTTGGTCGTGACCTTCAGCAGTTCGATGTCGAGCGCGGCCCGGTTGATGATCGCGCCAGCGGCGCGAGCCGCCTTGACGGCGATGTTGAGCATGGGATGGAGCGCTTGCGACATGACAGTCCTGCGTGAAACGGGGCGACCTGGCGGGGAGAAAGAGCGTGGCCGCGACAATGCACCGGACCAGCGCGCATTTTAACCGCCCATGACCCACTCGCCCTCGAAGCCCCCGCCCCGCGACGCGCGTTTCGTGCTGGTCGGCACGAGTCACGCCGGCAACGTCGGTGCCGCCGCGCGGGCGATCAAGGTGATGGGCTTCGGCGACCTGGTGCTGGTGCGGCCGCGCTGGCCCGACGTGCTGTCGCGCGAGGAGACGGTGGCGATGGCCAGCGGCGCCGCCGACGTGCTGACCCGGGCGCGGATCGTCGACACGCTGCCCGAGGCGCTGGCCGGCACCACCTGGGCCTGCGCGACCGCGATGACGCCGCGCGACTTCGGTCCGCCGACGCTGGCGCCGCGGGCGCACTTCGCGCAGCCCGGCCTGGCGGCCGAGTCGATCGCCTTCGTCTTCGGCTCGGAGCGCTTCGGGCTGGCCAACGAGGACGTCTACCGCTGCCACGTCTGCCTGAGCGTCCCGACCGCACCCGGCTACGGTTCGCTCAACCTCGCGCAGGCGGTGCAGCTCGTCGCCTACGAGTGGCGGCAGGCGCTCGGCGCCTTCCCGGTCGAGTCACCGGTGCCGGCGCACCGGCCGGCCGACGCCCTGGCGATCGACGGCCTGGTCGAGCACTGGCGGCGGGTGCTGGTCCACGTCGGCTTCCTGGATCCGGCGGCGCCGAAGAAGCTGGTGCCGCGGCTGCAACAGCTGCTCAACCGCGCCCGCCCGAGCGAGGAGGAAGTGCACATCCTGCGCGGGATCGCCCGTGCGGTCGAACGGCGGTCGGCCAGCGACAAGTCCTGAGCGCCAGTACACTGAGCCCACCATGTTCAGCCGCCTCCGAGAAGACATCGCCTGCATCCGCGAGCGCGACCCCGCGGCGCGTTCGACCTGGGAGGTGCTGACCTGCTATCCGGGCCTGCACGCGCTGGTGCTGCACCGCTGGTCGCACGCCTGCTGGCGGCGCGGCTGGCACTGGCTCGGGCGCTTCATCTCGCACGTCGGCCGCTTCCTGACCGGCATCGAGATCCATCCCGGCGCGACGATCGGCCGGCGCGTGTTCATCGACCACGGCATGGGCGTGGTGATCGGCGAGACTGCCGAGATCGGCGACGAGTGCACGATCTACCAGGGCGTCACGCTCGGCGGCACCTCGCTGGCGAAAGGGGCCAAGCGCCATCCCACGCTCGGCCGCGGCGTCATCGTCGGCGCCAACGCGCAGGTGCTGGGCGGCTTCACGGTCGGCGACGACGCCCGGGTCGGCTCGGGCGCGGTCGTCGTCAAGCCGGTGCCGCCGGGCGCCACCGCGGTGGGCAACCCGGCGCGGGTCCTGCTCGCCGAGGTCGACGCCCAGCGCGAGGCGGTGGCCGCGAAGATGGGCTTCTCGGCCTACGGCGTGACCCAGGGCGACGACCCGGTGGCGCAGGCGATGAAGGGCTTGATCGACAACGCCGCGGGCCACGAACACCAGATCGCGCTGCTGTGGCACGCGATCGAGAAGCTGTCCCAGCGCGCGCGCGAACTGCCCACCGACGACTGCGTGCCGCAGGACGCGCACACGACCGAGCAGTTCGACGCCGAGCGGCTGAACCGCCTCGTCAAGTAGCGCACGCCGGTGCCGGCCGCGATAATCGGGGCCGAGCGCACCGCGGGGTGCGCACCTCGGAGCCCGACGATGATCGCGATGCTGCGCACGGCGCTGACTGCGCTGACCTTGTCCACCACGGCCTTGGCCCTGCCGGCCGCCGCGGCCTGCCTGTCCGACGACGAGGTCGCCCGACTCGCGGCGGCCATCGAGTCCCGCCAGCCGGCGCCGACCCCCGAGGGGCTGTCGAACGTCGACGGCGAGTGCACTCGGGCGAAGCTCAACAAGGTGCTCCAAGCGCGGATGGGCGCGCCGATCGGCTACAAGGCCGGGCTCACGAATCCGGCGGTGCAGAAGCGCTTCAACCACGACTCGCCCGTGCGCGGCACGCTGTACAAGCCGATGCTGCTGGCCAACGGCGCCACCGTCGACGCCGCGTTCGGCGCGCGCCCGGTGTTCGAGGCCGACCTGCTGGTGCGGATCAGTGACACCTCGGTGAATCAGGCGAAGACGCCGCAGCAGGTGCAGGCGGCGATCGACCAGGTGATCCCCTTCATCGAGCTGCCGGACCTGGTGGTCGCCGCGCCGCCCAAGCTCAACGGCGCGGCGATCAACGCGATCAACGTCGGCGCCCGCCTGGGCGTCACCGGCACGCCGCTGCCGGTGCCGCCCAACCCGGCCTTCGCCGACTCGCTGCGCGACATGCTCGTCGTCGTGCGCGGCGACGGTGCCGAGATCGACCGCGGCAAGGGCAGCGACGTGCTCGAACACCCGCTCAATGCGGTCATCTGGCTGGCGCAGGACCTGGCGCGGGAGGGGCTGTCGCTCAAGCCCGGCGATCTGGTCAGCCTGGGCTCGTTCTCGCGGCCACTCCCGCCAAAGGCCGGCCAGGCGATCGAGGTCGAGTACGTCGGGCTGCCGGGCAACCCGCGCGTCGGTCTGACTTTCCGCTGACCGGACGACGGGCCTCCACTCGACGCGTCACGATGGCTGTCCGAGAGATCCTGAAGATGGGCGATCCGCGCCTGCTGCGCGTGGCGCCGCCGGTGACCGCCTTCGACACGCCCGAGCTGCACGCGCTGATCCAGGACATGTTCGACACGATGGAGGCGGCGCATGGCGCCGGCCTGGCGGCGCCGCAGATCGGGGTCGACCTGCAGCTGGTGATCTTCGGCTTCGATCGTGTCGATCGCTACCCGGACGCGCCGGCGGTGCCGCGCACGGTGCTGCTGAACCCGGTGATCACGCCGCTGGGCGATGTGCGCGAGGAGGGCTGGGCGGGCTGCCTGTCGGTGCCCGGCCTGCGCGGCCGCGTGCCGCGCTGGGCGCGCATCCGCTACGCGGGCGTCGACCCGCAGGGCCGGCCGATCGAGCGCGAGGCCGACGGCTTCCACGCCCGCGTCGTCCAGCACGAATGCGACCACCTGATCGGACGGCTGTACCCGACCCGAATGACCGATCTGACCCAGTTCGGCTACACCTCGGTGCTGTTCCCTGACCTCGATCCGGCGGACGACGACTGACACCTCGGCGTTGACCGTTCTTTACACCGCAGGCTGTCGTCGGCGCCCCATGCTGCCGCGTTGAGGGACGACCGGGCCGCTCGCCGGCCGGTCCGACGCAAAGAGAGGAAGGCGCCGATGCGACCGTTCGACACCCAGATCGTCCCCCATGGCTGGCTGCAGCGGGCACGGGCGCTGGCCGCCGCACTGGCGCTGGCGCCGCTGCTGGCGCTCGCCCAGTCAGACCCGCCGGGCCGGGTCGGCCGCATCGCCGATCTGACCGGCACGGTCTGGATCTACGACGAACAGGACGGCGCCTGGCGCGCCGCCGAGCGCAACCTGCCGGTGACCGGCGGCGACCGCTTCGCCACCGAGGGCGACGCCCGCGCCGAACTGCGCATCGGCTCGACGACGCTGCAGTTGGGCGGTGGCAGCGAGCTCGAGCTGCTGCAACTCGACGACGACCGCCTGCGGATGCATCTGCACCGCGGCGGCCTCGCGCTGCGCGTGGTGTCGTCGGAGATCGCCGCGGGCATCGAGGTGCTGACCGACGAGGGCCGGCTGCAGCCGCTGCGCGCCGGTCACTACCGCTTCGACCGCGTCGACGACACCAGCTTCGCCGGCGTCTGGCGCGGCGAACTGCAGTTCCAGGGCCAGGACAACCTGCGCCTGATCGGCGCCGGCGAGCGCATCGAGTTCTGGGTCGATCGTGCCCGCGGCGTGGCGCGCACGCGTGACGACTCGATGCCGAACGACCGGCTGGCCGCGTGGGCGGTCGAGTCCGACCGCCGTGCGCAGCGCAGTGCCGCCTACCGCCATGTGTCGCCGGAGATGACCGGGGTCGAGGAGCTCGATCGCCACGGTCGCTGGGAACAGCATCCGGAGTACGGCGCGGTCTGGGTGCCGCAGGACGTGCCGCCCGGCTGGGCGCCGTACCGCGACGGCCGCTGGGTCTGGCAGCGTCCCTGGGGCTGGACCTGGGTCGACGCCGCGCCGTGGGGCTTCGCGCCGTTCCATTACGGGCGCTGGGTCTCCTGGCACGGCCGCTGGACCTGGTGGCCCGGCGTCTACCAGCCGCGCCCGGTGTTCGCGCCGGCCCTGGTGGCCTGGATCGGCGGGCCGAACGTCGGCGTGTCGATCAACATCGGTGGCCCGCGCGTCGGCTGGATCCCGCTGGCGCCGTACGAGGCCTACGTGCCGCACTACCACGTGACGCCGATCTACGTCGACCGCATCAACCGGGGCCACGACCATCGCGGCCGGCCGGGTCGCGAGCGGCCGCCGCGCCAGGTGCCGACCGGGCCGATCATGTACACGAACCAGGGCGTGCCGGGCGGCGTGACGGTGGTGTCCTCGGACGTGCTGCGCTCGCGCCAGCCGGTGGCGCCGGCGGTGGTCGCGCCGCCGGCGGTGGTGCACCGCACGCCGGTCACGACGGTGGCGCCGCCGGCACCGGCGCCACGGCGCCAGTTCGATCCGCCCCGCCACGACGACGTCACCGAAGTGCCGGTACCCGCGCCGCGCTTCCGCGGCGGCCGCGACGGGCGCGATGATCGCGACGGCCCCGGCCGGCCGGCGCCGCGCA
>CALJUI010000199.1 GCA_937975735.1 uncultured Rubrivivax sp. | reverse complement strand
ACCGCCATGCGCGAACGCAGGCTGGCCAGCCCCTCGGGGCCCCAGTTCGTCACCAGATCCTCGAACTGCTGCAGCGCGCGCTGCAGCACGTCCAGCGGCATCGTGTACAGCGCCGCCAGCCCTTCCTCGGCCAGCGCCGTCTCGACGAAGGCCAGGTGGCGCAGCGTGTGTCGGTGGTCGCTGTCCTCGTCCAGGATCTCGCGCAGCTGGTGCCGGATGCGCTGGAAGTCGGCGCGCTCGCGCTGCGCCGCGAGTTCGTCGGCGGTCGGCGGCCGGGGTGCCCCGGGGCGTTCCACCAGCTCGACGTGCAGGCCGCCGCGCAGGCTGAGCTGCAGGTGGCAGCGGAAGAACTGGTGCGCGGCTCGGCGCACCGGCGCAAGGGTCTTGGCGACGAGGTCCATGCGTCTGGGCGGTTCGGCTGAGATCGTTTACCCATATCGGACGCGATGGCGCCGGCTTGAGGCGCCCTTGTGTGCGATCGTGACCGCCCGCGCTCAGGCGATGCAGGTGCGGTTCTTGCCAGTCCGTTTGGCCTCGTACAGGGCCTCGTCGGCACGCTCGAGCGCAGCGTCGATGGCCTCGCCGGGCCGCCATTGGGTGACGCCGGCGGAGAAGGTCACGAAGACCTCCTGGCCGTCGTGCATGAACAGGCTGGCGCTGAGCGAGCGCTGCAGCCGGGTCAGCGCTTGCTGCCCCTCCTCGACCGGCGTGCCCGGCAGCAGCACGACGAACTCCTCGCCGCCGAAACGCGCCACCGTGTCGACCGGCCGCAGCCGCTCGCGCACCGTCGCCGCCAGCGCCTTCAGCGCGCTGTCGCCGGCGGCGTGGCCGAGCGAATCGTTGAGCCTCTTGAAATTGTCGATGTCGAGCAGACCGATCGCCAGTGCACCGGCGCCGTCGCGCCCGATGCGCGCGCACTCGGCGTCGAAGGCCCGGGCCAGGCCGCGCCGGTTCGCGACCTGGGTCAGCACGTCGGTCGAGACCTCGTCGGACAATCGTCGCAGCTCGCCCTCGAGCTCCCGCACGCGATCGGCCAGTTCGCCGGCCTTGGCGTGTTCGCTGTGCAGCCGGTCCTGGGCCTGGCGCACGATCGACTGCACCGCACGGCTCTCGTCGACGAGCTCACGCACGACGCCGGCCAGACCTTCGAGCGACTCGGCCTGCTCGATCGCACGCGCATGGCGGCCCACGCTCTCCTCGAAGCGGTCGGTGTGCTGACCCAGCTCGCCGACCTCGTTGAGCAGACGCTGGATGAAGCCTTTCAGCGCGTCGCGCGCGGCGTCACGCTCGGCGCGCAGCTGTCGCTGCCTTTCGCGGGTTTCGGCCAGCATCTGGGCGGCCGCCCGCACGCCGCGCGCGCTGGCACCGTCGGCAAGCTCGGCACGCAGGCGCTCACACTGCCCGCGTGCCCAGCTGTCGTCCTCCGCGAGGTCGGCGAGGCCGGCGCCGAGTTCGCCGCACAGGGTCTCGAGCGCGTCGAACAGGTGCTGGCGGTGGGCCAGCCAGCGCCGTGCCCGCTGGCACAGCGCGTCGATGGCCTGAACGGTCTCGATCGTCGCGCCCTCGCGGACCAGCCGGTCGGCCAGCGGCGCAAGGGCGTCGGCGATCTCGGCGGCGCGCGGCTCGTCGGCCGGCAGGCTGGCCTGCACGGTCGCGCCGAGCATGCCGGCCACGGCCGACCACCCGGCTCCGTCCTCGGCCGACGCACCGGCCGGCGCCGGCTGCTCGGTGTCGGTCGGCAGGTCCTCCGGGGCGCCGCCTCCGTCCTCGGCAGGCGGCTCCGCGGCGCCATCGGTCTCCCAGGCCTGCAGCAGCGACTGCAGGCGCTGCTGCAATCGGGTGGCGTCCATCCGGCTGCCGTCGAGCACGCGCTGCAGGCTGTCCTTCTTGCGCGCCGCGGTCCACTGGCGGCCGCCGCGCTCGAGGCCGCGGGCGAGCCGCTCGAGCAGGCCCGCCCAGGGCGTCGGCCGCGCGCCGATCTGCTCCCAGAGCCGGTCGGCGGCCTGCCAGCCGCCGCCGCCCAGACCCCTCATCAATGCCTGCGCGAGTTCGGCGCGCTCGGCCGGATCGTCGACGGCGCGCGCGACCAGCCGGTCGATGAACTGGCGCGAGTGGTCGGCGCTCGCCGGCTGGCCGGCGGCCTGCGCCTCCTGCGCGTAGGCGCGGGCGAAGTTGTCCGGGGTCGGCTCCTGCTGGGCCGCCGCCAGCCGCCGCAACGCGCCCTTGGCCAGCTGGGCCGGCGTCGACGCGGCGGCGTTCGGGGTCGCGCCCATCGGCCCGGCGTCGCTCGTTCAGTGCTGGCGCTGGCCGACCCCGAGTTCGGCCAGCTTCTGCGGCAGCACGTCGCTGCGCGGCAGCACCGCGGTCTCGAGCCAGTGTTCGAGCGCCTGGCCGGACACCGGCCGGCAGAACATGTAGCCCTGCATCACGCTGCAGCCCAGGCGCTGCAGCACCTCCATCTGGCGCAGCATCTCGACGCCCTCGGCGACGACGCGCAGCCCGAGCGCCTTGGCCAGCGCGATGATCGCCGAGACGATGGCCGGGCTCTGCGGTGTGATGCCCAGGTCGCGCACGAAGCTGCGGTCGATCTTCAGTTCGGCGATCGGCAGCGTCGACAGGCGCGACAGCGACGAGGTGCCGGTGCCGAAGTCATCGATCGAGACCTCGACGCCGATCTCGTTGAGGCGGTGCAGCGCGGGGATCACGCTCTGCAGGTCCTTCATCAGGTTGTCCTCGGTGATCTCCAGCCGAAGCACCGAGTGCGGCACGCCCTGCGAGGTCACCGCCTCGTGGATGTTCTCGATCAGGTCGGTGCGCGAGAACATCGTCGTCGGCAGGTTCACCGAGATCGTGCTGTCGAATCCGAATCGCTGGCGCCAGACCTTGGCCTGCTTGGCGGCCTCGCGCAGGGCCCACTCGGACATCGGAACGATCAGACCGTTGTCCTCGGCCAGCGGAATGAACTGGCCCGGCGCCATCAGCGTGTCGCCGCGCTGCCAGCGCATCAGCGCCTCGACCCCGACCATGCGGCCGATGCGCACGTCCACCTGCGGCTGGTAGTGCAGCACCAGTTCGTCGCGCTCGATCGCCTTGTGCAGCGCGGTCTCCAGCTCGAGCTTCTCGCGCCCCGCCCCGGACAGTGCCGGCGTGTAGATCGCGGCGCCGTTGCGGCCCTGGCCCTTGACCGAGTACATCGCCACGTCGGCGTTGCGCAGCAGGTCGACCACCGACTCGCCGTCGCGCGGGTAGATCGCGACGCCGACGCTGGCGGTGACGAAGCACTCCTGGCCGCCGACCACGATCGGCTCGCGCATCACCTCGAGCACGCGCTGCGCGACGCGTTCGGCGTCGCGTTCGCCGCCGACCTCGGGCAGCAGCGCGACGAACTCGTCGCCACCCAGCCGTCCGACGGCCTCCAGCGCCCGGTGCGTGCGCCCCCCGGCGACCTCCAGCGTGCCGTCCATAACCTGGTCGCTGTGGCGCACGCAGGCACGCAGGCGCTGCGAGACCTGGCGCAGCAACTCGTCACCGGCGCCGTGGCCGAGGGTGTCGTTGATGACCTTGAAGCGGTCCAGGTCGATCAGCAGCAGCGCGAACGGGTGCTGCAGGCGCCGAGCCTGCTCGAGCGCGCGCTCGGCGCGCAGGATCAGCTGGTGGCGATTCGGCAGCCCGGTCAGGGTGTCGAAGTTCGCCAGGTGGCGGATATGGTCCTCGGCCTCGCGGCGGTCGGTCACGTCCTGGACGATGCCGGTGTAGCCGACGCACTGGCCGTGTTCGTTGAACTCCGGCTCGGCCTCGACGTGGATCACGCGCTGGCGGCCGTCGGGCTGGGCCGTCGTGACGTCGGTGGCCAGCACCGAGCTGTGCCGCAGCCGCTCGCGCAGCAGCCGGAACAGCGCTTCGCGCTCCTCCCGCCGCACCAGGTGGAGCAGCCGGCGCAGGGTCACCGTGCCGCCGGGCATCAGGCCGAGCACGCGCAGGCCCTCGGGCTGCACGACCAGCCCACCGTCGAAGCGGCGCCAGTCGAAGCTGCCCATGCGCGCGAGATCCTGCGCGCGGGCGAGCTTGCCCTTGCTGCGCTCGAGCTCCATCCGCATGCGCGAGCTGCGCAGCATGTAGCGCAGCCGCTCGTTGAGCAGGCTCCACTGGGTGGACTTGACGAAGAAGTCGGTCGCGCCGGCCCGGTAGGCGCGCGAGATCGATTCGTCGTCCTCCAGGCCGGTGAGCATCAGCACCGGCACGAATTCGAAGCCCGGCATCGCACGCAGCCTTCGGCAGGTGTCGAATCCGTCCAGCCCCGGCATCTGCGCGTCCAGCACGACGATGTCGGGCGTCCAGCCCGCCAGCAGTTCGAGCGCCCGCTCGCCGCTGTCGGCCTCGGTGATCTGGAAGCCGCGCTCGCGCAGCGCCATCGCGGTCAGCATCAGGTTGACCTCGTCGTCGTCGACCAGCATGACTCGCGGCTGCTCGACGGGCGGGTCCTCGGCGAAGGGGGGCGGGGTCATCAGGGACGCGGCAGATCAGTTCTGAAGCATAGCCCGAACCGCCTCGAGCACACGATCGCCTTCGGTGCGAACGGCGTTCAAGGCCGGCACGATGTCACCCATCGCGCCGTTCTTCACGCAGCGCTCGAGCTCCGCACAGCGGGCCGAGAAGGCGAGCGCGCCGACGCTGGCCGACGACGACTTCAGCGTGTGGGCGATCTCGCCGGCCGCCTTCGCGTCGGCGACCGCGTCGAGCGCGCCGAGCCGGCCGAGGTGGCGGACCATCGATGCCTCGTAGGTCTGCAGCAGCTGGCGCAGAAAGCCGCGCGAGTCGTCGGGATCGAGGTCGCGCAGCCGCGCGAGCGCCGCGGCGTCGATCACCGCGCCGGGCATGGCGCCGCCGGCGGCCGGTTCGGCACTGCGTCGACGTCGAGCTAGGATCCGGTGCATGGTCGCGTTGAAGTGTGGCATCAGCCCGACGCGCGCGCATCGCGGCGCACCCGCAGGACCGATGTCCCGCAGGTAACGGCAGTCCGCGGCCGAACTTGAGGCGCTCCGTACAATCCCCGCATGCGATCACGGCGCCAGCGGTTCGGGACCATCGCCGGCGCAGCGAGCCTCGGCGGCTGCGCTTCGGTCAGCGGGTCGGCAGCGAGCGCGGGGCAGATCGTGCTGGTGCTGACCCTCGTCGTCCTGGCCGCCGGCTGCGGCTTCCTGCTGGCGCGACTGCATCGGGCGCGATCGACCCAGGGGCTGGACCAGCGTCAGCGTGCACAGCAATCGCTGTCGGGCGAGGTCCGCTGGGCGGTCGATCGCGACGGCCTCTGGCGCGACTGGCAGGCGCCCGCCGGTCAGCCGCGCCAGCCCGAGGCCGCCACGCTGCTGGACACCTTCGACGCCGGCGCCGGTGCCGATGCGGTCCGAGAGGCCCTGCGCGAGGGCCGCGCCTTCGGCCCGGTGCCGGTGCGCTTCGGCGCCGACGCCGCGCCCTGGCTGCTCAGCGCCGAGCCCACCACCGACCTCGACGGCCGGCCCACCGGCCATGCCGGTGTCGCACGCCAGGCGGCCGCCGGCACCGACGCCGCGTCGCTCAAGGCCGTTTGCGACCGCGTTGGAGACACTCTCGTCAA
>CALJUI010000198.1 GCA_937975735.1 uncultured Rubrivivax sp. | reverse complement strand
GCACGCCTACGACCCGCTCGGCGCGCTCTACGGCCTGCTCGAGCACGACACCGCCGGCCAGTTCACCGACGAGTTCGCCGAGGTCTCGATCGACGCCAGCCAGGTCATCTGGGTCGCGACGGCCAACGACGCCCGCGCGATCCCCGAGCCGATCCTGAACCGGATGAACGTGTTCGAGGTGCAGATGCCCGACCGCGACGCCGCGCGCGCGATCGCCCGGCGCCTGTACGAGAGCATCCGCACCGCCCACGACTGGGGCTCGCGCTTCGAGCCCGACCCCGCCGACGCGGTGCTCGACGCGATCGGCGAGATGGCGCCGCGCGAGATGCGCCGCGCCTGGATGACGGCCTTCGGCAACGCCAAGCTCGACGGCCGCGGCCACATCGAGGCGCGCGACCTGCCGGACCGCGCGGCGCGCAAGTCGTCGATCGGCTTCGTGCAGTAGCGCTCAGGCGCCGGCCAGGCCGGCCGACGCACCGCCGCGGCGCACCGTGCCCTTGCCCGCGCCCTTGCCGGCGTACATCGCGGCGTCGGCGCGCTTGAGCAGGTCGGCGGCGCGGCTGCCGTCCTGCGGCGCCAGCGCGAAGCCCACGGTCAGCCCGACCCGGCAGTCCTGCCCGGCGATCTGGAATGGCTCGCGGAAGGCCAGCAGCAGCTTCTGGCCGACCTGCCAGGCGATGCTCTCGTCCTTGAGCTCGCGTGCGACCACGACGAACTCGTCGCCACCCAGGCGCGCGACCACGTCGCGGCCGCGCAGCGTGGCCTTCATCCGCGCCGCCGCGGCCACCAGCAGTTCGTCGCCGGCATCGTGGCCGAGGCGGTCGTTGACGGCCTTGAAGCCGTCCAGGTCGATCACGTAGACCGCCAGGGCCTGGGTCGGGGTCGCCTGCGCCAGCGCGTCCTGCAGCGCCAGGTCGAGGCCGCGGCGGTTCGGCAGGCCGGTCAGCGCGTCGGTGTGGGCCATGCGCTCGAGCAGCTCGCGCTCGTGCTGGGCACGCGCCATTTGGCGGCGGATCGCGCCGGCGCGCACGCCGAGCACGCGCATCCAGGCGATCGACTCGCACAGCCAGCCGGCCTGGAAGGCGTGCTGGGTCCAGACATTGAAGTCGAGCACGCCGCGCAGCAGCGCGGCCATCACCAGCACGCCGCCGGCGTACGCCGCCCAGCCGATCAGCACGTAGCGCGCCGCCTCGTCGCCGGCACGCGCCTGGCGCCAGGCCAGGTGCACGCCGAGCAGCACCGGCATGTGCCCGAGCACCGTGCCGGCCAGCGACGCCGCGCGGTAGCCGAGGATCCCGAGCACGAAGGCCGCGGCGGCCGCGAAGGCGACCATCCCCAGCACCTGCAGCAGCCGCGCCAGCCGCGGCGCGCTCGCGCGCACGTCGAGCAGCCGTTCGATCAGCAGCATCGCGCCGCCGGCCCCGAGCAGCACGAAGGTCGGTGCGGCGTTGTCGGTCAGCCAGGCGTGGTCCGGCCACAGATGCTGCGGCGCCAGCCCGTAGTAGGCGAAGAAGAACAGGCCGACGCCGATCAGCGTCAGCGCGTAGTAAAGGAACATCGGGTCGCGGCTGCCCAGCCATTGCGACAGCGCGTACAGCGCCAGGCACAGCGCCAGCCCGGCCGCCAGGCCCTGGGCCATCTGCAGTCGCATCTCCTGCTCGTGCGCGACCTCGGGCTTGATCAGCCGCAGCGGCACGATCATCGCGCTGCGCGTCTGCACGCGCAGCCAGAGCTGGTGGTCGCGGCCCGGCTCGAGCTCGAGCCGCGCGGCATGCGAGCGCGTCTGCAGCGGGCGCGCGTTGTACGGCTGCAGGTCGCCGAGGACCAGGTGACGCACCGCGACGCCGTCGGTCACGACGTGGACGTCGATGCGGTCCAGCGAGGGGTAGTCGATGTCGAGCAGCCACTGGCCGTCGTCGGTGGCCGGCACGGCCAGCGGCACGCGCAGCCACACCGCGTCGCGGCGCACGCCGAGGTTGGCGTGCGGGCCGCTCGGCGGCACGAAGTCCGACCCGCGGCGCTGCGCCTCCTCCAGCGTCCATCGCTCGCCGGACTCCGACAGCACCATCACCGCCGGCCAGGCGTCGATGCCCTGGGGGTCGCCGTCCAGCGACAGCGCGGTCGGCGTCGCTGCCTGCGCCGCCGCCAGACCGAGGGCGAGCAGCAGACCGAGGCCGGCGCGGCGCAGAGCGGGCAGCAGGTGCACGATGTGATGGCAGTTCACTCACCGGTATCGGCCGATCCCGGCGGCGCTTGAGGGGCGGGGCCGGCCGGAACGGACAATGTCGCCATGCCGACGTGCCCGATCCTCGCCCTGGCCCGCCCCGCGGTCGCGCTTCGCCGCCTGGCGCTTGCCTTGCTCGCCGCCGCCTGCACCCAGGCGGCCGCCGCGCCGCCACGCGTCGGCCTCGTGCTGGGCG
>CALJUI010000197.1 GCA_937975735.1 uncultured Rubrivivax sp. | reverse complement strand
GGCGCCGACGCGGTCAAGGTCGGCATCGGCCCGGGCTCGATCTGCACCACGCGCATCGTCGCCGGCGTCGGCGTGCCGCAGATCATGGCGATCGACAACGTCGCCACCGCGCTGCGCGGCAGTGGCGTTCCGCTGATCGCCGACGGCGGCATCCGCTACTCGGGCGACATTGCCAAGGCGATCGCCGCCGGGGCCGGCACGGTGATGATGGGCGGCATGTTCGCCGGCACCGAAGAGGCCCCCGGCGAAGTCATCCTCTACCAGGGCCGCAGCTACAAGAGCTACCGGGGCATGGGCTCGATCGCCGCGATGAAGGCCGGCTCGGCCGATCGCTACTTCCAGGAAAACGACGAGACCACGAACCCGAACGCCGACAAGCTGGTGCCCGAGGGCATCGAGGGTCGGGTGCCGTACAAGGGGTCGATGATCGGCATCGTGCACCAGATGGCCGGCGGCCTGCGCGCCGCGATGGGCTATTGCGGCTGCGCCAGCATCGACGCGATGCACCACAAGGCCGAGTTCGTTGAGATCACCACCGCGGGCGTGCGCGAGAGCCACGTGCACGACGTGCAGATCACGAAGGAAGCGCCGAACTACCGGATGGAGTGAACCGCCGGTGACGCACGATCCAAGCGGGTCGAGCGCCGGGCGAGGGGCCCGTCGCTCTCCGGCGATGCCGTTCATCATGCTGACGGTGCTGCTGGACATGATGGCCATCGGACTGATCGTCCCGGTGCTGCCGCACCTCGTCGGCACGTTCACCGACTCCAAGGAGGCGCAGGCTTGGTGGTTCGGCGCGGTGGCACTGAGCTTCGGCGTGGCCAACTTCTTCGGTGCGCCGGTGCTCGGCGGCCTGTCCGACCGATTCGGGCGGCGGCCGGTGCTGCTGGTCGGCATCGCCGGGCTGGCGATCAGCTTCTTCGCGACGGCGCTGGCGACCGCCCTGTGGGTGCTGGTCGCGATCCGATTGTTCAGCGGCGCGATGCAGGCCAACGCGGCGGTCGCCAACGCCTACGTCGCCGACATCACGCCGGCCGACCAACGCGCGCGGCGCTACGGCCTGCTCGGCGCGATGTTCGGCATCGGCTTCATTCTCGGCCCGATGATGGGCGGCCTGCTCGGCGCAGTGGACGTGCGCCTGCCCTTCGTCGCCGCCGGCGCCCTGGCGCTGCTGAACGGGCTGTACGGCTGGTTCGTGCTGCCGGAGTCGCTGCCTGGCGAGCGGCGCCGCCCCTTCGAGTGGCGACGTGCCAACCCGCTGGCCGCATTCGCCGGGCTGTCCCGGCTGGCCGGCGTCGGGCCGCTGGTGATCGTGATCGCGCTCGCCGCACTGGCGCAATTCATGCTGCACACGAGCTGGGTGCTGTACACGCACTTCAAGTTCGGCTGGGGGCCCGCCGAGGTCGGCTGGTCCCTGTTCACCGTCGGCGTGATGATGGCGCTGGTCCAGGGCGTGCTGCTCAAGCACCTGCTGCGGCGCTTCTCGGCACGTCGCCTGGCGGCCGTCGGCCTGCTGGCCAGCGGCTTGACCTACCTGGGCTACGGACTCGTGCCCGAGGGCTGGATGGTCTACGGGGTGATCGTGCTCGGCACGCTGGCCAGCGGCAGTGCGCCCGCCGCGATGCAAAGCCTGGTCGCCAACGCCGCCGATCCGCGTGACCAGGGCCGCACCGCCGGCGCGGTGGCCTCGCTGAACAGCCTGATGGCGGTGGCCGCGCCGCTGCTCGCGACCCCGCTGCTCGGTGTCATCTCGCAGTTGCCGGCCCGGCACTGGCTGCTCGGCCTGCCGTTCTACGTCT
Organism: uncultured Rubrivivax sp.; assembly: GCA_937975735.1. Lineage (GTDB taxonomy): Bacteria > Pseudomonadota > Gammaproteobacteria > Burkholderiales > Burkholderiaceae_C > Rubrivivax. The sequence goes on along the minus strand of CALJUI010000197.1, from coordinate 2,492 downwards.
GCGCCGTGCTGCAGCTGACCGGTGCCGCGCTCGCGATCCGCTTCTTCCGCCGCCGCCCGGCCACCGTGCCGGCGCCCGCCTGAATCCCCCTGGTGCCATGAACCACGACAAGATCCTGATCCTCGACTTCGGCTCGCAGGTCACGCAGCTGATCGCGCGCCGCGTGCGCGAGGCGCACGTCTACTGCGAGATCCACCCGAACGACGTCGACGACGCCTTCGTGCGCGACTTCGCGCCCAAGGCCATCATCCTGTCGGGCAGCCATGCCAGCACCTACGAGGCGCACGACCTGAAGGCGCCGCAGGCGGTATGGGACCTGGGCGTGCCGGTGCTGGGCATCTGCTACGGCATGCAGACGATGGCGGCGCAACTGGGTGGCCAGGTCGCCTGGAGCGACCACCGCGAGTTCGGCTACGCCGAGGTGCGCGCGCGCGGTCACACCAGGCTGCTCGACGGCATCGAGGACTTCCGCAACCACGACGGCCACGGCATGCTGCGCGTGTGGATGAGCCACGGCGACAAGGTTACCGAGCTGCCGCCGGGGTTCAAGGTGATGGCCAGCACCCCGAGTTGCCCGATCGCCGGCATGGCCGACGAGGCGCGCGGCTACTACGGGGTGCAGTTCCACCCCGAGGTCACGCACACGGCGCAGGGCCGCGCGATGCTCGAGCGCTTCGTGCTGGAGATCGCCGGCGCCGAGCCGGACTGGATCATGCGCGACCACATCGCCGAGGCGGTGGCGGCGATCCGCGAGCAGGTCGGCGGCGAGGAGGTGATCCTCGGCCTGTCCGGCGGCGTCGACTCCAGCGTGGCCGCCGCGCTGATCCACCGCGCCATCGGCGACCAGCTCATCTGCGTCTTCGTCGACCACGGCCTGTTGCGCCTGAACGAGGCGCAGATGGTCATGGACATGTTCGTCGGCCGGCTGCACGCCAAGGTCGTGCACGTGGACGCGGCCGAGCAGTTCCTCGGTCACCTCGCCGGCGTGGCCGACCCCGAGGCCAAGCGCAAGATCATCGGCCGCGAGTTCGTCGAGGTCTTCCAGCGCGAGGCGGCCAAGCTCAAGGCCGCCAAGTGGCTGGCGCAGGGCACGATCTACCCGGACGTCATCGAGTCCGGCGGCGCCAAGACGAAGAAGGCGACGACGATCAAGAGCCACCACAACGTCGGCGGCCTGCCCGAGACGCTGGGGCTCAAGCTGCTCGAGCCGCTGCGCGACCTGTTCAAGGACGAGGTGCGCGAGCTCGGCGTGGCGCTCGGCCTGCCGCCGGCGATGGTCTACCGCCATCCGTTCCCCGGCCCGGGCCTGGGCGTTCGCATCCTGGGCGAGGTCAAGAAGGACTACGCCGACCTGCTGCGCCAGGCCGATGCCATCTTCATCGACGAGTTGCGCGCCACCGTGGACCCGACCAGCGGCAAGAGCTGGTACGACCTGACCAGCCAGGCCTTCGCCGTCTTCCTGCCGGTCAAGAGCGTGGGCGTGATGGGCGACGGACGCACCTACGACTACGTGGTGGCGCTGCGCGCGGTGCAGACCAGCGACTTCATGACCGCCGACTGGGCCGAGCTGCCGTACCCGCTGCTCAAGCGCGTGTCCTCGCGCATCATCAACGAGGTGCGCGGCATCAACCGCGTCACCTACGACGTCTCCAGCAAGCCGCCGGCGACGATCGAGTGGGAGTGAGGCCACGGCGGCCAGGAGCCTGATCGATGAAAGCCATCTTCTCCATCGTTGGCCTGCTCGTCGCACTGCTTGCCGTGGGCTGGCTGGCCAAGACCCAGCTCGCGGCGCTCGGCACCACGCCGACTGACGCGACGGCGTCGGACACGGCCGCGCCCGCGCCCTTGGCGTCGGCGCCGGCGCAGGCGGCCGGCCGGGTCAGTGCCGCAATCGAGGCCGCGGCGGCGGCCCGGGCCTCGGACGCCGCGACGCGCTGACCTGCCGCTGCCGCGGCACGGGCTTCGTGGACGCCGGCTCACTGCGGCAGGTCAGCCACAATCGGGCCATGACCGACCCGGACGTCGCCCCCGCCGACGCGTACGCGATGCGCCTGGCACTCGACCAGGCTCAGAACGCCTGGCTCGTCGGCGAGGTGCCGGTGGGTGCGGTCATCGTGCGGCCGGGCCCGTCCGGCCCGCAGGTCATCGCCACCGGGTACAACCGCCCGATCACGACGCATGACCCGACGGCGCATGCCGAACTCGTGGCGCTGCGCCATGCCGCGCAGCTGCTGGAGAACTACCGGCTGCCCGAGTGCGAGCTCTTCGTGACGCTCGAGCCCTGCGCGATGTGCGCGATGGCGCTGATGCATGCGCGCTTCAAACGCGTGGTTTTCGGCGCCCACGACCCGAAGACAGGGGCTGCGGGCTCGGTGGTCGACCTGTTCGCCGAGCGTCGCCTGAACCATCACACGGAGGTCGTGGGCGGCGTGCTGGCGCCGGCGTGCGGGCGCGGGTCTTGCAGGTTCTCAGGGCAACAAGAAGCCAACCGA
>CALJUI010000196.1 GCA_937975735.1 uncultured Rubrivivax sp. | reverse complement strand
CAGGTGGTGGACGATGTACTCGCCCGCGGTGGGCGCGCTGCCTTCGGCTGCCATGTCTGCTCGGTCCCGTCCTCAGGTTCTTCTTCGCTCACTTGCCGCGCCACAGGAGCGCCAGCCAGTAAACCTTGATGCACAGGATCAGCGCCACCAGCAGTGCCGGCCAGCTCAAACCCTGCACGAGCCTCGGCGCCAGCATCAGCATGGCCACCGAAACCCCGATCTTTGCCATCTCCCACGCCATGAAGCTCACGGCGCTGACGCCGGGCGACAAGGCGGAGATCCGGCTCGTCATGCCGCGCGCCATCAAGGCCCCCGGCACGACCACCACGGCCGCGCCATACAGCGCGGACCATCCCACGGTCTGCTTGCCGGACACCAGCCACGCCACGAGGGCCACGACCACCCCCAGCCCGGCCTGCACCAGGATCACCCGCCACGGATTGAGCGGGGGCTCCTTGGCCCGCAGGGCCTGCGCCTCCTCCCGGGTCAACGGGCGGGGCGCGGGTCGGTCGTCGTCCCCGTCACCCCATGGATCGGCGCGCGTTGGGCGTTCCGGATGCATCAGGTGCGGCTCACGTCCAGCAAAGCCTGAAGATTATAAGAGGAAACCCGAGCCGCCCTGTTCTAGGGGGTGCGCATGAGGTCCGGCCCGCCTGCGCCGGATGGCGGCTTCGTCGTGCCGCGCCACGCGGCGCGCCGCAATCGGCGACACTCGCTGCGCGGGCCGAGCGCGAGCGCATGTCGGTGTCACGCGCACTGCGCCCTGTGCGACAAGATGTTGCGGCCAGGGTGGCCGCGCGGTGGCGCGCTCTGCGCTCCCCGCGTGACCTGCCGCGCACACGGCCACGGAACCCGCGACCTCCGATGCTCTCGAAACCGCCATGCCCTTGCTTCGTCCGCTGATCGCCGCCTGCGCGGCCCTGATGCCCCTGCTCGCCTGGTCGCAGGGCAGCGTCGTGACCACGCCGCAGGTGCGTGCCGAGCTCGCGGCGCACGCGCCGCAGGGGCTGCAGCCCGGCGTGCCGGTGCAGCTGGGCCTGCTGATCGCGCACCAGCCCGGCTGGCACACCTACTGGCAGAACCCGGGTGACTCGGGCCTGCCGACGATGCTGCAGTGGCAGCTGCCCGCGGGCGCGAACGCCGGCGACATCGTGTGGCCCACGCCGAGCAAGCTGCCCGTCGGGCCGCTGATGAACTACGGCTACAGCGACACCGTGCTGCTGCCGGTGCCGCTGACCGTGCCCGCCGGCTTCGACGCCCCTTCACTGAAGGCCACGCTGCGCGCCGACTGGTTGGTGTGCAAGGAAGTCTGCATTCCCGAGGGCGGCGACTTCGTGCTCGAGATCCCGGCGAAGGCGCCGACGACGCTGTGGGCCGCCGAGTTCGCGATCGGTGCGCGCGCCACGCCGGTGTCGCGCCCCGAGGCCGTGGCGCAGGCCGAGGTCAGCGCCGACGGTCTGGCGCTGCGCGTGCAGGGCCTGCCCGAGGCCTGGGCCGGCCAGCCTGTGGCCTTCTTCCCGGCCATCGGCGGCGTGATCCTGCATGCCGCGCCGGTGCAGGCGAGCAGGGACGGCGGCGCGTGGACGGCACAGGTGACGCTGGACCCGCAGCGCGTCGAGAGCCCTGCGGTGCTGCCCGCGGTGCTGGCGTTGGGCGACGGTACCGGCACCGGCGCCGGCGTGTCGCTGCGCTTCGACGTGGCCGGCACCTGGCCGACGGCCGCCGCAGGCTACGCGCCACTGCCGCCGGTGCTCGCCGACGAAGGCGCCGGTGCCGCCGGCGCCGCGGCGTCCGGCGCGTCGATGAGCATGCTCGCGGTGCTGGGCCTGGCCTTCGTCGGCGGCATGCTGCTGAACCTGATGCCCTGCGTGTTCCCGGTGCTGTCGCTGAAGGTGCTGGGCTTCGCGCGCCACGCCGACGACCGCCGTGCGCTGCTCGCCGGCGGTCTGGCCTACACCGCGGGTGTGGTGCTGTCCTTCGTCGCGCTGGCGGCGCTGCTGCTGCTGCTGCGCGCCGGCGGCGAACAGCTCGGCTGGGGCTTCCAGCTGCAGTCGCCGCTGGTCGTCGCGGCGCTGGCGGCGCTGTTCACGCTCATCGGCCTGAACCTGGCCGGCGTGTTCGAGTTCGGCAGCGTGCTGCCGGACCGGGTCGCGACACTGCAGGCACGCCACCCGATGGTCGATTCGCTGCTCACCGGCGTGCTCGCGGTGGCCGTCGCCGCGCCCTGCACGGCGCCGTTCATGGGCGCCTCGCTCGGCTTCGCGGTGACGCTGCCGGCCACCGAGGCGCTGCTCATCTTCGCCGCGCTCGGCCTGGGCATGGCGCTGCCCTACCTCGCCGCCAGCGCGTGGCCGGCGGTCGCGCGCGCCTTGCCGCGGCCAGGGCCCTGGATGGCGACCTTCCGCGGCCTGATGGCCTTCCCGATGTTCGGCACCGTGGTCTGGCTGGTCTGGGTGCTCGGCCAGCAGGTCGGCATCGACGCCGCCGCCGCGCTGCTGGCCGGGCTGGTCGTGCTCGCCTTCGCGGTCTGGGCCTTGGCGGCCGGGCACACGCGGCGGACCAGGATCGCGCTCGGCAGCGTGTCTGTCGCAATGCTGGCACTGACGCTGGCCTGGGTCGTGCCCGCGCTGCGCGCCGAGTCCCCGGCGGCGACGCCCTCGGCGGCGATGGCCGGCGACTGGGAGCCCTGGTCGGCCGAGCGCGTGGCCGCCGAGACCGCCCAGGGCCGGCCGGTCTTCGTCGACTTCACCGCCGCCTGGTGCGTGACCTGCCAGTACAACAAGCGCACGACGCTGGCCGACGAGCGCGTGATCGCCGACTTCGAGGCCAAGCGCGTGCTGCGGCTGCGCGCCGACTGGACCCGCCGCGACGCCGCGATCAGCGACGAGCTCGCGCGCCTGGGCCGCAGCGGCGTGCCGGTCTACGCGCTGTATGCCGGGTCGGCGACAGGGCCTCGCCTGTTGAGCGAGATCCTGAGCGTCGACGAAGTCCGCGCGGCTCTGGCCGCGCTGCCGTGAATTCCCACAAGGAGATCCGCATGAAGCTCGCATCCACCGCCCTCGTGCTGTCGTTCGCCTGCCTGAGCGCGTTCGCCGCCCAGGTCGGCCAGCCCGCGCCGGCCTTCACCGCCACCGACACCGGCGGCCGCACCGTCTCGCTGGCCGACTTCAAGGGCAAGCATGTCGTGCTCGAATGGGTCAACCCCGGCTGCCCGTTCGTGCGCAAGCACTACGACGCGCAGAACATGCAGGGCACGCAGAAGTCGGCGGCGGCGCAGGGGGTGGTCTGGCTGGCGGTGAACTCGACCTCGGCCGACCATGGCGACTACCTGCCGCCGGCCAAGATGGCCGCCTGGATGAAGCGGCAGGGCGCGGCGGCCGACGCGACGCTGATGGACGAAAGCGGCCAGATCGGCCGCGCCTACGGTGCGCGGACCACGCCGCACATGTACCTGATCGACCCGAAGGGCATGCTCGTCTACGCCGGCGCGATCGACAGCAAGCCCACCGCCAACCCGGCCGACATCCCCGGCGCGACCAACCACGTCAAGGTGGCGCTGGCCGAGGCGCTGGCCGGCAAGCCGGTCTCGACCGCGACCACGCGCGCCTACGGCTGCACGGTCAAGTACGGCAGCGCCGGCTGATCAGGGCACCTGCCCGTACTGCCCCGCGAGCGCCTTGAACCTGGCGGCCGACGCCGCGGCATCGAAGCCCGCGCCGAGTTCGTCGGCGAGGATGGCGGCGACCGGGTCGGCCTGGCGCGCGGCTTCGGCCGCATCGAGGAAGAGCAGCCGGCAGCGCCGCGCCAGCACGTCCTCGACCGTGGTCGCCATCTCGTAGCGGGCGGCGAAGCGCACCATCGCCTCGCTGAGCGCGCCGCGGCCCGATTCCGGCTCGGTCCACAGCCAGCGGTCGGCGCCGGGCAGCGTGCGCAGCAGGGCCGCCTCGCTGCCGTAGAGGTGCTCGCCGGGCGCCTCGGCGATCGGCCGGCCCGGCGCCGCGCCGAGCAATGGCAGCCGTTCGGTGACGCCGCCGGTCTTGTAGGGCAGCAGGCCCTGCGCCATGCAGCGCTCGAGCACGTCCTCGGCCATCGCGCGGTAGGTCGTCCACTTGCCGCCGGTGACCGTGACCAGGCCCGACGGCGCGACCAGCACGGTGTGCTCGCGCGAGATCGCCTTCGAGTCGGTCGCCGCGTCGGCCGAGGGCCTGACCAGCGGCCGCATGCCGACCCAGACCGAGCGCACGTCGGCGCGGACCGGCGCCTTGGCCAGGTAGCGCGCCGCCTCGCCGAGGATGAAGTCGACCTCCTCGCGCAGCGGCGCCGGCTCGCGCTCGACCTGCTGGCGCGGCGTGTCGGTGGTGCCGAGCACGGTCTTGCCGAGCCAGGGCACCGCGAACAGCACGCGGCCGTCCGAGGTCTTGGGCACCATCAGCGCCGAACTGCCGGGCAGGAAGGCGCGGTCGACGACCAGGTGCACGCCCTGGCTCGGCGCGACGATCGGCGCCTTCGCCGGCGCGCCGGGCTCGTGGTCCATCTCGCGCAGCGCGTCGACCCAGATGCCGGTGGCGTTGACGACGCAGCGCGCCGCCACCTCGTGCGTCGTGCCGGCGAGGGCGTCGTGCACGACCACGCCGGTGACCTTGCCGCCCTCGCGCATCAGGCCGGTGACCGGCGCGCGGTTGAGCACGGTCGCGCCGCGCGCGACCGCACTGCGTGCCAGCAGCACCGCCAGCCGCGCGTCGTCGAACTGCCCGTCCCAGTAGCGCACGCTGCCGGTCAGCCCCGCGGTGGCGACGTTGGGCAGCAGCTCGCGCGTGCGCCGCGCCGACAGCCACTCGGTCGACCCCAGGCTGCGTCGGCCGGCGAGCACGTCGTAGGCCTTCAGCCCGACGCCGTAGAAGCCGCCCTCCCACCAGCGGTAGCCGGGCACGACGAAGGCCAGCCGCTGCGCCAGGTGCGGCGCGTTGTCGAGCAGGATCGTGCGCTCCTGCAAGGCCTCGCGCACCAGCGTGACGTTGCCCTGCGCCAGGTAGCGCACCCCGCCGTGCACGAGCTTGGTCGCGCGCGACGAGGTGCCCTTGGCGAAGTCGTCGGACTCGAAGAGCGCGACCTTCAGGCCGCGCGCCGCGGCGTCGAGCGCCAGGCCGGTGCCGGTGGCCCCGCCGCCGACGATCACCAGGTCGAAGACATGGGCCGGGTGCAGGCGCTCGATCTGCGCCGCGCGGTGAATCGGTTCGCCGTTCATGGCTTGGCGAAGTGCACGGGCAGGCCCGGCACGTCGACGCGCAGGCTCAGCACGCGGCCGGCCAGCGGCTGCGCCGCGAGTTCGGCCGCGGGCCGGTTCTCGCGCGCGGTGGTGAGGTACAGCGTGCGCAGGTCGGCGCCGCCGAAGCAGGGCATCGTCGGGCAGCGCACGGGCAGCCGGACCTCGCGCTCCAGCGTGCCGTCGGGCGCGAAGCGCAGCAGTCGCTGGCCCTCGAACATCGCGCACCAGTAGTGCCCCTCGGCGTCGACCGCGGCGCCGTCCGGGCGGCCGCCGTAGGTCGCGAGGTCCTGGCCGTCGACCTTCGGCGCGAAGCGCGCGAACTCGCGCGGGTTGGACAGCGTGCCGTCGTGCGGGTCGACGTCGAAGGCGCGGATGAGGTGCGCCTTGGTGTCGCTCCAGTACAGCGTGCGGCCGTCCGGGCTCCAGGCCAGGCCGTTGCTGACCGTGACGTCGCCGGCGATGCGCTCGAGCGCGCCGCCGTGCCAGCGGTACAGCGCGGCGCGCGCGGCGTCGCGCGGCTCGTAGATCGTGCCGACCCACAGCCGCCCCTGCGCATCGGCCTTGCCGTCGTTGAAACGCTCGATCGCCGGGTCGTAGGGCGGCTCGGCCAGGCGTTCGCGCTCGCCGCTGTCCGGGTCGAAGCGCCAGAGCCCGTCGCGCATCGCGATCAGCAGCTCGCCGCCGGGCATCGGCGCGGCGCAGCCGGGTTCGACGTCGAAATGCCACTCGCGGTGTGCGCCGCTGTCCGGGTGCCAGCGGTTCAGGCACTTGCCCGGGATGTCGCACCAGTACAGCGCCGCCTCCTCGGGGTGCCAGAACGGCGATTCGCCGAGCAGCGAGGCGGCCACCGGCAGCGCGTCGATCGTCCCGTCCATCAGACCGCCGCGATCTCGAGACTCATCGATCCATCCATCTGCTCGCCGGGCTGCAAGGTGCGCAGGCCATGGGCCTGCGGCTCGGCCATGTGGATCGCGTTGCTGACGTGGCTGACCGGCTCGACGCAGAAGTAGTCGCGCAACGGCGGCGTGAAGACCACCAGGTAGGGCAGCGACGAGACGATGCGCAGCGCGAGCCGCTCGTCGCGCACCCGCGCCGGGCCGCGCCAGCCTTCGAAGCAGTGGTCGAAGTCCAGGTGGGCGACGTCGCCGTCGATGCCCGGCTGCGGCACGCGCCGCGTCGGCAACCCGGAGCCGTCGGGCTCCCAGCGTTCGGTCAGCTCGATGTGCAGCCGGCTGCGCGAGCGCTTCGGGAAGTACGGATGCCAGCCCAGGCCGGCCGGCGCCGGGTGGTCGGCGCGGTTGGTCAGGCTCAGGCCCATCTCGAGTGCGCCGTCGGTCAAGGTGAAGGTCTGGCGGGCGTCGAAGGCGAACGGCCAGTCGGCGTCGCCCGGGTGCACGAGGTGCAGCGTCGCGCTGGCCGGCCCGGCGGTCTCGACCTGCCAGGCGCGCTGCCAGCCGATGCCGTGCACCGAATGCGGGCTGTCGTCGAAGTTCGGCTGGGTCGTGTGGTCACGCCCGAGCCAGCGGAAGCGCCGGTAGCCCAGCCGGTTCGAGTACGGCAGCAGCGGGTAGCATCCCGAGGGCCGCGATACGGCCAGCGCCTCGGGCTCGGTGCTGCGCAGCACCGGCAGCTCGCCGTGCCACAGGCCGGCGATGCAGCCGCCGAGGTCGGGACGCAGCGCGAGTCGGAGCGGGCCGGCGCGCAGTTCGACGGGCCGGGGATCGGGAGCGGGCATTCAGCGGCCTTTCGATGCGACGACGGTGCCCTCGGCGAGGGTGTGCACATGGACGTCGGGGTGGCGGTCCGAGGATTGTCCACGCAGCGCGCCCAGCGCCGCCGCCGCCCCCTGCATCAGCAGGCCGAGGTCGGCACCGAGCGCGACGAAGGTGAAGCCGGCGGCACGGTACTGCGCCGCCGCCTGCGGCGTCTCGCCGAGCGTGCCGATCGGCTTGCCGAGCTCGGCGCAGCGGCGCGCGGCGTGGGTCATGCGCTCCATCACCGCCGGGTGCATCGGCTGGCCGACATGGCCCATGCCGGCGGCGAGGTCGCCAGGACCGACGAAGAGCGCATCGACGCCGTGCACGGCGGCGATGTCGTCGAGCCGGTCCAGCGCCTCGGGCGACTCGAGCTGCACGATGACGCCGATCTGCTTGTTCGCGACGTTCGGGTAGTCCTTCGTCGTGCCGAAGTGCGAGGCCCGGCTCATGTGCGACAGCCCGCGCACGCCCTGCGGCGGATAGCGCGTCGACGCGACCGCGCGCGCCGCCTCCTCGGCGCTCTGCACGAACG
>CALJUI010000195.1 GCA_937975735.1 uncultured Rubrivivax sp. | reverse complement strand
TGGCGCACGACAGCCTGCGCCGGATGTACATCGGCACACTGACGCTGGCACTGGTGCTGGCGGTGTTCGGCGCGCTGCTGCTGGCGCTTCTGCTGGGCAACCAGCTGGCCAAGCCGCTGCTGCTGCTGGCCGACGGCGTGCGACAGGTCGCCGCCGGCGACCTGACGACCAAGCCGGTCTTCGCCTCGCGCGACGAGCTCGGCGGCCTGACGCGGTCCTTCGCCGACATGACGCAGCAGCTGGCCGACGCGCGCGCCGACGTGCAGCGCGGCGTCGCCGAGCTCGAGGCTGCGCGCACCCACCTGCAGACCATCCTCGACAACCTGACCGCCGGCGTCATCCTGTTCGACGCCGACGGCCGCATCGACACCGTGAACCCCGGCGCCACGCGCATCCTGCGGCTGCCGGTGTCGGCCTGGCGCGGCCAGCGGCTGGAGGACCAGGCCGAGCTGCAGGACTTCGGGCGCACGGTCGCGCAGCGCTTCGAGCTGCTGGCCACCAGCCCCGAGGCCGGCGAGCGCGACCACTGGCAGGACGCCTTCGAGCTGCGCCCCGGCGCGCGCGACACCCAGACCCTGCTGGTGCGCGGCGCGACGCTGCCGCAGGACGCGCGGCTGCTGGTCTTCGACGACATCACCGAGGTCGTGTCGGCACAGCGCTCGCAGGCCTGGGCCGAGGTCGCGCGACGCCTCGCCCACGAGATCAAGAACCCGCTGACGCCGATCCAGCTCTCCGCCGAGCGGCTGCAGCACAAGCTCGAGGCCCGCGTCGAGGGCGCCGACCGAGCGCTGCTGCAGCGCTCGGTGACGACCATCGTCAGCCAGGTGCAGGCGATGCAGCAGCTCGTCAACGAGTTCCGCGACTACGCGCGGCTGCCGGCGGCGCGCCGGGTGCCGCTGTCGCTCAACGAACTCGTCACCGAGGTGCTGGCGCTGTACGGCCAGGCGCACGACCGCGGCCGGCTGTCGGCCGGCCTCGGCGCCGACGTGCCGCCGATCCTGGGCGACCCGTCGCAGCTGCGCCAGGTCATCCACAACCTCGTGCAGAACGCGCTGGACGCGGTGGCCGAGCGCGCCGACGGCCACGTCTCGGTGCAGACCTCGTCGGCGCGCGCCGAGGACGGCAGCCTGCGCGCGGTGCGCCTGACCGTCATCGACAACGGGCCCGGCTTCGCCGACAAGGTGCTCAAGCGCGCCTTCGAACCCTACGTCACGACCAAGCCCAAGGGCACCGGGCTCGGGCTCGCGGTGGTCAAGAAGATCGCCGACGAGCACCGCGCGCGGCTGCGAGTGGCGAACCTGCACGAGGCCGACGACCCCGACGGCGCGATCGGCGGCGCGCGAGTTTCGCTATCATTTTCCGACTTCCCCCCGGCGACCGAAGGCGCCGACCCCCATTCCGCACCGGCCACCGGTGACACGAGGCAGGTGCAGACTTAAGGCCCCATGGCGATCATTCTTGTAGTGGACGACGAGCTCGGCATCCGGGCCTTGTTGTCCGAGATCCTCACCGACGAGGGCCACACCGTGGAGCTGGCCGAAGACGCGTCCCAGGCGCGAGCGGTGAGGGAACGCCTGAAGCCCGACCTGGTGCTGCTGGACATCTGGATGCCCGACGTCGACGGCGTCACGCTGCTGAAGGAATGGGGTGCGGCCGGCCAGCTGACGATGCCGGTGATCATGATGAGCGGGCACGGCACCATCGACACCGCGGTGGAGGCCACCAAGCACGGCGCGCTGGCCTTCCTGGAAAAGCCGATCACGCTGCAGAAGCTGCTGCGCGCCGTGGAGCAGGGGCTGGCGCGGCCGTCGGCGCGCGGCGCCGGCGGCAACGGCCAGCCGCCGGTGCTGGCGCACGACGTCAACGGCGTCCACGCGCCGGCCCCGGGCAACCCGCTGCTGAACACGGTCAACGACCCCGGCCCGCAGCCGCAGCAGACCTTCAACCTCGACCGCCCGCTGCGCGAGGCGCGCGACGCGTTCGAGAAGAGCTACTTCGAGTTCCACCTGATGCGCGAAGGCGGCTCGATGACGCGCGTGGCCGAGAAGACCGGCCTGGAGCGCACCCACCTGTACCGCAAGCTCAAGCAGCTGGGCGTGGACCTGTCTCGGAACAAGCGCGGGGCGATATAATCGTCGGCTTCCCGGCCTGGTAGCTCAGTTGGTAGAGCAGCGGATTGAAAATCCGCGTGTCGGTGGTTCGATTCCGCCCCAGGCCACCA
>CALJUI010000194.1 GCA_937975735.1 uncultured Rubrivivax sp. | reverse complement strand
CGGCGGCGATGATGCTGTTGACGTGGTCGGCCTCGCTGATCGCGCCGACGGCGATCGTCGGGATGCCGGCCTCCTGGCGGATGCGGTCGGCGAACGGCGTCTGGTACATGCGGCCGTAGACCGGCTGCTGCTTCTTGCTGACCTGGCCCGACGAGCAGTCGATCATGTCGGCGCCCGCGGCCTTGAAGGCGCGCGCGATCTTGACCGCGTCCTCCGGCGTGATGCCGCCCTCGACCCAGTCGTGCGCCGAGATGCGCACCGACATCGGCCGGTCCTCGGGCCAGGCGGCGCGCATCGCGGCGAAGACCTCGAGCGGGAAGCGCAGCCGGTTGGCCAGGCTGCCGCCGTAGTCGTCGCTGCGATGGTTGGTCAGCGGCGAGATGAAGCCCGACAGCAGGTAGCCGTGCGCGCAGTGCAGCTCCAGCCAGTCGAAGCCGGCGGCGGCGGCGCGCTTCGTCGCGGCGACGAACTGATCGCGCACGGTGTCCATCTCGGCGCGCGTCATCTCGCGCGCGGTCTGGCTCACGCCCTCGAGGTACTGGATCGGCGAGGCGGCGACGATCGGCCAGTTGCCTTCGGGGAGCGGCAGGTCGCCGCCCTCCCACTCGACGCGGGTCGACGCCTTCGCGCCGGCGTGGCCGAGCTGCATCGCGATCCTGGCGTCGGTGTGCGCGTGGACCCAGTCGACGATGCGCGTCCAGGCCGCCTCCTGCGCGTCGTTCCACAGCCCCGGGCAGCCCGGCGTGATGCGCGCGTCGGGGCTGGTGCAGGTCATCTCGGCGAAGACCAGGCCGGCGCCGCCCATCGCGCGCGCGCCCAGGTGCACGAGGTGGTACTCGCCGGCGATGCCGTCGACCGCCGAGTACTGCGCCATGGGGCTGACGACGACGCGGTTCTTCAGCGTCACGCCGCGCACCGTGTAGGGCGTGAACATCGGCGGCGGCGCCGGCTCGCCGGCCGGGATGGCCATGCCGGCGCGCTCGGCGAACCAGCGCTCGAAGCCGCCGAGCCAGTCCGCGTCGCGCAGGCGCAGGTTCTCGTGGCTGATGCGCTGGCTGCGCGTCAGCATCGAGTACATGAACTGCGGCGGCTCGAGCTGGTCGCAGTAGCGGTTGCCGCAGACCTCGAACCACTCCATCGCGTTCCAGGCCGCGTTCTGCAGCCGCAGCACGTCGATGCGGCGCACCGCCTCGTAGCGCTCGAGCACGGCCGGAATGTGCTCCGGCGTGTCGCCCTCCTCGCCGAACAGGCGCGTCAGCTCGATCGCGTCCTCGATCGCGAGCTTGGTGCCCGAGCCGATCGCGAAGTGGGCGGTGTGCACCGCGTCGCCCATCAGCACGACGTGGCTGCGCCCGTTGTGCAGCGACCAGTGCTTGCAGGCCACGCGCTGGAAGTTCAGCCACGCCGAGCCGCGCAGGTGGCGCGCGTTGCTCATCAGCTTCGCACCCTGCAGGTTCTTCGCGAAGACCCGCTCGCAGAAGGCGATCGACGCATCGGTGTCCATCTTGTCCAGGCCGTGCGCGAGCCAGACCGACTCCGGGCACTCGACGATGAAGGTCGTCGTGTTCTCGTCGAACTTGTAGATGTGGGCGGCGAACCAGCCGTGCTCGGTCTTCTCGAACAAGAAGGTGAAGGCGTCGTAGAGCTTGTGCGTGCCGAGCCAGATGAAGCGGTTCGGGCGCACGACGATGTCGGGTTGGAAGACGTCGGCATGGCGCGTGCGGATGCGCGAGTTGACGCCGTCGCTGGCGACGATCAGGTCGGCGTCGGGGAAGTCGGCGTCGGACGTGACCTCGGTCTCGAAGACCAGCTCGACCCCGAGCGCCTCGCAGCGCGCCTGCAGGATGTTGAGCAGCTTCTTGCGGCCGATGCCGACGAAGCCGTGGCCGCCCGAGCGGATCACGGCGCCCTTGAAGTGCAGCTCGATGTCGTCCCAGTGGTTGAAGGCCTGCTCGATCTCCGCGGCGGTGGCGGGGTCCCACTCGCGCATGTTGGCCATCGTCTGGTCGGAGAACACCACGCCCCAGCCGAAGGTGTCGTAGGGCTTGTTGCGCTCGACGACGGTGATGCGATGCGCCGGGTTGCGCATCTTCATCAGCAGGCCGAAGTACAGGCCGGCGGGGCCGCCGCCGATGCAGACGATCTTCATGGGCTCTCCTGCCGCGCGCGCGTGCCGCGGCCCGCAACTACTTAAGTTCTAAACGATGTTAGAGGATGCCCCCGGCGCTGGCAAGCCGGTCTCAGTCGCCCATTTCTCGCTGCAGCGCCTCGATGCCGTCGAGCAGGCCGCAGAACTTCTGCCCGAACGGCGTCAGCCGATATTCGACGCGCGGGGGCATCTCCGGGTAGGCCTGCCGCTCGAGGATGCCGAAACGGACCAGCTTGCTCAGCCTCTCGTTGAGCACCTTCTTCGACAGGCCTTCGATCGCGTGCTCCATCGCGCCCGGGCGCTGGATGCCGCGCTTGACGAGGCCCAGCACCGCGAGCGACCACTTGCAGCCGACGATGCTCTCGACCATGCGCGCGACGCTGGGCTTGGGCCCGGTGGCCATCGGTGCGTCGTGGGTCATCGGTTACCGGAAAGTGCCTGGGGCACCACTTTGTGCCTGCTGTTCAGCGCGGGTCGGGTCTGCTGGAATGTGCCACACGACGATCAACCCGGAGCGACACACCATGATCCGCCGAATCGGCATCTCCCTCGGGCTGGCGGCTGCGGCCAGCACCTTTGCCGCCGACCCCGCCCCGGTGCCCTACCCCGAAGGCTACCGCCAATGGACGCACGTCAAGTCGATGGTCATCCAGCCGGGCCATCCGCTGCACGAGGCCTTCGGCGGCATCCACCACCTGTACGCCAACCCGCGCGCGATGGCCGGCTACCGCGGCGGCCGGTTCGCGGACGGCGCGGTCATCGTGTTCGACCTGCTCGATGCGACCAGCGCCGACAACGCCATCGTCGAAGGGCGGCGCAAGGTCGTCGGCGTGATGCACCGGGATGCCAAGAAGTACGCCGCCACCGGCGGCTGGGGGTTCGAAGGCTTCAAGGGCGACTCGAAGACCGAGCGTGCCATCGGCGCGAACGCGGCCACCGCCTGCTACGGCTGCCACGCTCCGCAGAAGGACAAGCAGTACCTGTTCTCGAGCTGGCGGCCCTGAGCGTTTCGCGCCGGCCGGCGCACGGGGGGCCAAGAGCCCCTTGCGTCACTTTTATATTTCGATTACATTGGAAGTATGGAAGATAACGACGCCGTCGCCGCACTGTCCGCCCTCGCTCACGCCTCGCGTCTGCAGGCCTTTCGAGCACTGGTCGGCGCCGGTCCGGAAGGCCTGACGCCCGGCCTGCTGGCCTGGATGCTCGAGGTGCCGCCTGCGACGCTGTCGTTCCACCTGAAAGAGTTGCTGCACGCCGGCCTCGTCAGCGTCGAGCGCCAGGGCCGCTCCTTGATCTACCGCGCCGAGTTCGCCCGCACCGGCGCCCTCGTCGACTACCTCACGGCCCACTGCTGCCAGGGCGAACCCTGTCTGCCGATGGCCTCCTCCCGCCGCACCTGCTGAAAGGACCCACCATGAAGCGCTTTCACGTCCATGTCCACGTCACCGATCTCGATGCGAACATCCGCTTCTATTCGAAGCTGTTCGGCGCCGAACCGACCCGTCACGAGGCCGACTACGCGAAGTGGATGCTGGACGACCCGCGCATCAACTTCGCGATCTCCGCGCGCGGCGGCGAGCCGGGGGTGGACCACCTCGGCTTCCAGACCGACGACGCCGAGGAACTCGCCACGCTGAAGGCGCGCGCGACGTCGGCCGACCTTGCGCTCGCCGACGAGGGTCAGGCGAGCTGCTGCTATGCGCGCAGCGAGAAGCACTGGATCACCGATCCACAGGGCGTGGCCTGGGAGCACTTCCACACGCTGGCCGACATCCCGACCTTCGGCCAGGCCGCCGCGGTGCCTGCCCCGACCGCCGGCGCCTGCTGCGCACCGGCCAACCGGGCCGGCGCCTGCTGCTGAGGCCGACGGCATGCCCACCCCCGTCTACAACGTGCTCTTCATCTGCACCGGGAATTCGGCCCGGTCGATCCTCGCCGAGCAGTTGCTGAACGCATTCGGCCGAGGCCGCTTCCGCGCCTACTCCGCGGGCAGCCACCCGAAGGGCACGGTGCATCCGCTCGCCCTCGCCACGCTCGAGCAACTGCGCCTGCCGACCGAAGGCCTGTCGAGCAAGCCCTGGCGCGTCTTCGCCGAACCCGGCGCGCCGAAGATGGACTTCGTCTTCACGGTCTGCGACCAGGCCGCCGGCGAGGTCTGCCCGGTCTGGCCCGGCCAGCCGATGACGGCGCACTGGGGCATGCCCGACCCGGCCGCGGTCGAAGGCGACGACGCGCCGCGCGCCTTCATGGCCACCGCCATCGGCCTGCGCCGCCGCATCGAGCTGATGCTGGCGCTGCCGATCGACAAGCTCGACCGCCTCTCGCTGCAGCGCGAGGTCGACGCCATCGGCAACACGAGCGCCCAGACCGCATGACCACCCACGTCCTGATCCTGTGCACGCACAACTCGGCGCGCAGCGTGCTCGCCGAGGCGATGCTGAACCACTGGGCCCGGCGCCTCGGGCGCGACCTGCGCGCACACAGCGCGGGCAGCGCGCCGAGCGGGCGGATCAACCCGGATGCGCTCGACGCGCTGCGCAGCGCCGGCGTCGACATCGCCGGCCTGCACAGCAAGTCCTGGGACGTGTTCGCGTCGCCGGACGCTCCCCCGCTGTCGATCGTGATCACCGTCTGCGACAGCGCCGCCGCCGAGAGCTGCCCGGTCTTCCATGCGCCGGCCGGCACGACGCCCGTCAAGGTGCACTGGGGCTACCCCGACCCGTCGAACGCGCCGGAGGCCGACAAGCCGCGCGCCTTCGAACTCACGCGCCAGGCGATCGGCTACCGCATGCTGCAGCTGCTGGCGCTGCCGCTGGGCGAGCTGTCGCGCCCGCGGCTCGCCGAGGCGCTGGCCGAGATCGGCCGCGACTAGCCCACCACCGGACCTGACTCACCTCATGGGACTCTTCGAACGCTATCTGACCGTCTGGGTCGGCGCGGCCATGCTCCTCGGCGTCGGACTCGGCCTGCTCTCGCCCGCCGCGGTGCAGGCCGTCGCCGCGCTCGAGTTCGCGCACGTCAACCTGGTCGTCGCGGTGTTCATCTGGGTGATGATCTTCCCGATGATGGTCCAGATCGACTTCACGGCGATCAAGGACGTCGGCCGCCGCCCGCGAGGGTTGGCGCTCACGCTGGTGGTCAACTGGCTGGTCAAGCCGTTCACGATGGCCGCGCTCGCGGTGCTGTTCTTCGAGCACCTGTTCGCGCCCTTCGTCGACCCGGCGTCGGCCGCCGAGTACATCGCCGGCATGATCCTGCTCGGCGTCGCGCCGTGCACCGCGATGGTCTTCGTCTGGAGCCAGCTCACCAAGGGCGACCCGAACTACACGCTGGTCCAGGTGTCGGTGAACGACCTCATCATGGTCTTCGCCTTCGCGCCGCTCGCCGCCTTCCTGCTGGGGGTGACCGACGTCGCCGTGCCCTGGAACACGCTGCTGCTGTCGGTCCTGCTGTACGTGGTGCTGCCGCTGGCCGCCGGCGTCGCGGCACGGCACCTGTGGTCGAGCGCCGGCCCGGGCGTGCTGTCGGCGCGCCTGGCCCGCCTGAAGCCCTGGTCGGTGGTCGGCCTGATCGCCACCGTCGTGCTGCTGTTCGGACTGCAGGCGCAGACGCTCGTCGCGAAGCCGCTGATCATCGTGCTGATCGCCGTGCCGCTGGTGCTGCAGGCCTACGGCATCTTCTTCATCGCCGCGCTCGGCGCGCGCTGGCTGAAGCTGCCGCACGACATCGCGGCGCCGGCCTGCCTGATCGGCACGTCGAACTTCTTCGAACTGGCGGTCGCGGTGGCGATCTCGCTGTTCGGCCTGCAGTCTGGCGCGGCGCTGGCCACCGTCGTCGGCGTGCTGGTCGAGGTGCCGGTGATGCTGTCGCTGGTGGCGCTGGCGAACCGATCGCGGTTCTGGTTTCCGACCGGCTCGGCCCGGCAGCGCGCCTAGAATCGCGCGGCGCCCTGGGTCCGAGCCAGGCCCAGGACCCGATCGCGATGACGCCTGCCCGATGACCCGCAGTCCCCGCTTGCCGGTCGTGCTGACGCTGGGCAGCGCGCAGACCCTCGCCTGGGCCTCGACCTACTACCTGCCGGCGGTGCTGGCGGCACCGATCGCGCGCGACCTCGGCGTGTCGACCCCGACCGTGTTCGCCGCGTTCTCGGCGGCGCTCGGCGTGTCGGCCCTCGTCGGCCCGGCCGCCGGCCGCTTCATCGACCGCCATGGCGGCCGGCCGCTGCTGATGGCCACCAGCGTGCTGTTCGCGCTCGGCCTCGTCGCGCTCGCCTTCGCGCAGGGACCGTGGACGTTGTTCGGCGCCTGGCTGCTGCTCGGCGCCGGCATGGGCTGCGGCCTGTACGAGGCGGCTTTCTCGACCCTGGTGCACCTGTACCGCACCGAGGCGCGCAATGCGATCACCGGCATCACGCTGATCGCCGGCTTCGCGAGCACGGTCGGCTGGCCGCTGTCGGCGCTGTTCGACGCGCAGATCGGCTGGCGCGGCGCCTGCCTGGCCTGGGCCGCGCTGCACCTGCTGGTCGGCCTGCCGCTGAACGCCTGGCTGCCGCGCCGCGGCGCGCCGGCCGAGCCGGCGCAGCCCTCGCCT
>CALJUI010000193.1 GCA_937975735.1 uncultured Rubrivivax sp. | reverse complement strand
CGGTCTTGCAGCCGCTGAAGGCTTTCGGATTCCAGCGCCGCTCGGCGATCGGTCAGCAGGCCATCCAGCGAAGAAGACGCCGCCGCTTCCCGCAGCACCGATTCGGCCGCCGCGCGGATCGTTTCTTCCGTCCGTGCGGCGTCGAACAGAAAGGTCGGCAGATCGGAGACGCGGTAATGCACTTCGCCCGTCAGTTCGATCGGCACTTCCTCGCCGGTCAGCATCGTCGCTTCGGCCAGTTGCGGCGCGATGCCATCCGGTCGCTCGGCCTCAAACATCCCGAAGTGACGGAAGAACATCGACGACTGATGGCGACGGCCCTCGAAAAACTGACGGGAAAGTGACAGCATGACCGCAACGAATTTGATTGAACCGATGGAACTGGGGGATTCGATCGAACGCGCGCTGTCCGAGCGGGTCTGCGCGTTCCTTCGATCGCGAGGATTTCTGGCGGACAGTCTCCGTGTGAACGAACTCGACGGGGCGATCCTGCTCGAAGGGACTGTGGCAAGTTATCATGACCGCCAGCTCGCCATCGCAGGCGCAGAGGCGGGCGACGGACTAGGCGGCGTCCTCGGTGTCGAACGCCCGCGCGACGAGGTTCGAACGCTGGTCCTGCGGGATCTCGGTGCCGACGTGCGGCACGCTGACCAGCAGCGGGCCGGGGCCGCGGTAGAGGGTGAAGGTCATGGTGCTCGTTGTACGCCTGCTTGGACGACGCGACGGCAGGGGTTGACCCCGAATCGGTAGGCGAGTTCACGCGGATGGTCGACGTCCCAGACCGCCAGGTCCGCGCGCCGCCCCGCGGCGAGGACGCCGCGGTCGGCCAGCCCGAGCGCGCGCGCCGCGTTCGCGGTGACGCCGCGAAAGGCCTCCTCCGGCGTGAGCCTGAACAAGGTGCAGGCCATGTTCAGCATCAGCAGCAGCGACAGCGTGGGTGACGAGCCCGGGTTGTGGTCGGTGGCGATCGCCATCGGCACGCCGGCGTCGCGCAAGGCCTGCACCGGCGGCAGCCTGGTCTCGCGGAGGAAGTAGTAGGCGCCGGGCAGCAACATCGCGACGGTGCCGGCGGCGCGCATCGCGGCGATGCCCTCGGCCGACAGGTGTTCGAGGTGGTCGGCGCTGAGCGCGGAGTGGCGGGCGGCGAGGGCGCCGCCGCCCTGGTCGCTGAGCTGCTCGGCGTGCAGCTTGACCGGCAGCCCGAGTGCGTGCGCGGCGACGAAGATCCGCTCGGTCTGCGCCGGCGTGAAGCCGATGCGATCGCAGAATGCGTCGACCGCATCGACCAGGCCGGCCGCGTGCCAGCCCGGCAGCCAGGCGCAGACCGCGTCGATGTAGTCGTCGCTTCGGCCGTCGAACTCCGGCGGCAGCGCGTGTGCGGCGAGCGAGGTCGTGCGCACCGACAGCGGCAGCTCGACCCCGAGCCGGCGCGCGGCGGCCAGGCAGCGCGCCTCGTGATGTTCGCTCAGCCCGTAGCCGGACTTGACCTCGATCGTCGTCACGCCTTCGGCCATCAGCATCCGCGCGCGGGCTGCGGCGTCGGTGAAGAGCTGCTCGTCGCTCGCCGCGCGGGTGCCGGCGACGGTGGCGCGGATGCCGCCGCCGGCGCGGGCGATGTCCTCGTAGCTCGCGCCCTGCAGCCGCTGCTCGAACTCGGCGGCGCGGTCGCCGCCGTAGACGAGGTGGGTGTGCGCATCGATCAGCCCCGGCGTGACCAGCGTGCCCTGCAGATGGTGTTCCTCGGCGGTCTCGACGCCGGCCGGCAGCTCGGCGTCGGGGCCGACCCAGCGCAGCCGGTCGCCGTCGATCCACAGCGCGCCGTCGTCGATCCAGCCCCAGGGCGAGCCTGGCGCCATCGTCGCCAGGCGCGCGTGGCGCCACAGGGCGCCGCTCATCGTGCCGCCGGCCGGAAGTCCAGCCACCAGGCCGTCGCCGGGCCGTCGTCGCCGAACAGGCGCCAGCGCTGGCGGATGCCGTGCGTGCTGAAGGCCAGCGTCCACGGCGGCAGCCGGGCGGCGTCGGCATCGTCGATCTGCAGCCGTGCCGCGTCGCGCGTGAACACGGCGCGATGCGGCGCGGCGCTGAGCCATTCGTCGCCGTCGGTCACGCGCTGCAGACTGCCGCGGCCGGCTTCGCGGCGGACCATCAGGTTCAGGTCGCGCGTTGCGCCGCCGAGCAACTCGCAGCCGGGCGCGTCGGCGCCATCGAAGGCCAGCGGTGCGCTGTCGGGAGTGAGCATCTCCTGCCAGCCGGCAAAGCGCAGCAGCACGCCTGCACCCTCGATCACCGCGAAGTGCCGGTCGATGCCGGGAAAGGCCGAGAACGGGCCGTCGGCGGTGATGTCGGCCACGCTGATGCGCAGCTGCCAGTCCGCTGCGTTCGGCCAGGCGAGCAGTTCGCGCGTCTGGCCGCCGCCGTTGCGCCAGCGCTGGGGCTCGATCCGGTCGACGTGCACGAGTTCGATCACGGCTGGAATTCTCCCTGCAATCCGTAGCGGCTGCCCGGGTGGACGAGACGCGCGATCGTGATCGGCGCGTCGCGCGTGAAGGTGCGGCGCACGATGATCAGGCAGGGTTCGTCGGCGGCGATGCCGAGCAGCCTCGCCTCCTGCGCGGTCGCGCGCGCCGACTCGATCGAGTACTGCGCCCGCCACAGCGCGGTGGCCTCGAACAGGTAGTGCGTCGGCGTGATGCGCGTGAAGTCGGCGTCGAGGTAGCCCGGTGCCGCCGCCGGGTTGACGTAGCGGTCCTCGCACTGCAGCGGCACGCCGTTCTCGGCGTGCACGATCAGCGTGTGGAAGACCGGCGCGCCGGTGGCCAGACCGAGCTGGGCGGCCAGCTCGGCACTCGCCGGCTCGCGGCGCTGCAGCCGCACGTCGGCGGTGTGACGGTGGCCGCGCGCCTCGATCTCCTCGTGCAGATCGTGGATCGTCAGCGTGCTCGAGACGCGGTGCAGTGGCGCGGCAAAGGTGCCGACGCCCTGGCTGCGCACGACCAGGCCCTCGGCCTGCAGCTCGCGGATCGCGCGGCCGACGGTCATCCGGCTGACACCGAAGCGCGCGACGAGCTCCGCCTCCGACGGCATCAGCGCGCCCGCCGGCCAGGTGCCGGCCGCCAGCCCGTCCTTCAGGTGCTGCTTGATGCGCAGATAGGGCGCACCGATCACATCCGGGGAAACCATCGGACGATGCTACTTGTCCAGACTTGACTAGACAAGTAGAGTGCAACCCTGTCCAGCAAAGCGCGGGAGTATTCGATGACCGACCTGTCGACCCAGCATCCGACCGCCAAGGCCCGGCCCGTGCGCGCGCCGCGCGGCAACAACATCACGTGCGCCAACTGGCTGATCGAGGCCGCCTACCGGATGATCCAGAACAACCTCGACCCGGAGGTCGCCGAGAACCCGGACGCGCTGGTCGTCTACGGCGGCATCGGCAAGGCGGCGCGCAACTGGGACTGCTTCGAGGCCATCCTCGACAGCCTGAAGAAGCTCAAGGCCGACGAGTCGCTGCTGATCCAGTCGGGCAAGCCGGTCGGCGTGTTCCGCACCCACGAGGATGCGCCGCGGGTGCTGATCGCCAACTCGAACCTGGTGCCGAAGTGGTCGACCTGGGAGCACTTCCACGAACTCGACCGCCAGGGCCTGATGATGTACGGCCAGATGACCGCCGGCAGCTGGATCTACATCGGCAGCCAGGGCATCGTGCAGGGCACGTACGAGACCTTTGCCGAGGCGGCCAGGCAGCACTTCGGCGGCGACGCCTCGGGCAAGTGGATCCTGACCGCCGGCCTCGGCGGCATGGGCGGCGCGCAGCCGCTGGCGGCCAGCTTCGCGGGCTTCTGCAGCCTGAACATCGAGTGCCAGCAGAGCCGGATCGACTTCCGCCTGCGCAGCCGCTACCTCGACGAGCAGGCGAGCGACCTCGACGACGCGCTGGCGCGCATCGCCAAGTACACGGCGTCGAAGAAGGCGGTGTCGATCGGCCTGCTCGGCAACGCGGCGGAGATCCTGCCCGAGCTGGTCAAGCGCGGTGTCAAGCCCGACCTCGTCACCGACCAGACCAGCGCGCACGACCTCGTGCACGGCTACCTGCCGCCGGGCTGGACCGTCGACCAGTGGCTGACCGCGCAGGCCAATGCCGACCAGCATCAGCGGCTTCGCGACGCCGCTGCCGCCGGCTGCGCGGCGCACGTGCAGGCGATGCTCGCCTTCCAGCGCATGGGCGTGCCGACCGTCGACTACGGCAACAACATCCGCCAGGTCGCCTTCGACCGCGGCGTGAAGAACGCGTTCGACTTCCCCGGCTTCGTGCCAGCCTACATCCGGCCGCTGTTCTGCCGCGGCAAGGGGCCGTTCCGCTGGGTCGCGCTGTCGGGGGACCCGGAAGACATCGCGAAGACCGACGCGAAGATGAAGGAACTCTTCCCCGACGACGCCCACCTGCACCGCTGGCTCGACATGGCCGGCGAGCGCATCGCTTTCCAGGGCCTGCCGGCGAGGATCTGCTGGATCGGCCTGGGCGAGCGCGAGCGTGCCGGCCTGGCGTTCAACGCGATGGTGAAGTCCGGCGAGCTGAAGGCGCCGATCGTCATCGGCCGCGACCACCTCGACAGCGGCTCGGTGGCGAGCCCGAACCGCGAGACCGAAGCGATGCGCGACGGCTCCGACGCGGTGTCCGACTGGCCGCTGCTGAACGCGCTGCTGAACACCGCCGGCGGTGCGACCTGGGTCAGCCTGCACCATGGCGGCGGGGTCGGCATGGGCTACTCACAGCATGCCGGCGTCGTCATCGTCTGCGACGGCACCGACGCCGCGGCCAGGCGCATCGAGCGCGTGCTGTGGAACGACCCCGCCACCGGCGTGATGCGCCACGCCGATGCCGGCTACCCGGACGCAATCGCCTGCGCGAAGGCGCAGCGCCTGAACCTGCC
>CALJUI010000192.1 GCA_937975735.1 uncultured Rubrivivax sp. | reverse complement strand
CTGGCGGCGCTGGGCGTGCGGCTGTCGATCGACGACTTCGGCACCGGCTACTCCAGCCTGTCCTACCTGAAGCGCTTCCCGATCCACAAGCTGAAGATCGACCGCAGCTTCATCCAGGGCCTGCCCGACGACGACAGCGACGCGGGCATCGTCAGCGCCATCGTCCAGATGGCGCGCGCACTGGGCATGCACGTCATCGCAGAAGGCGTCGAGACCGAGCCGCAGCACCGCTTCCTGGCCGACGCCGGCTGCACCTCGTTCCAGGGCTATCTCTATGCGCCGGCGCTGGACGCGGTCAGCTTCGAGCAGCGCATCCGCGACGCCGCGGTGTCGACCGGCAACCCGACGCCGCCGCGCATCCGCCGCGTCCAGTAGCCCGCGCCCGCGGGCGGGTGACCGGGCTTGCCCGCCGGCCCCGCTTGTCCGTAAAGTCGGGCTGCGATGCTCGAGACCCTGGTTCAGTCCCGCTTGCAGGCGGTCGCTGACGAAGCGGCCCCGTCCCTGTCGGTTCAACTCCCTGGCGGCCGGGTCCTCGGCCCGGCGGACGCCGACGTGCGCCTGCGTCTCGAGAGCCTGGCGCCGCTGGCGCACGTGGCCACCGGCCAGATCGGCAAGCTGGCCGAGGACTACGTCGAGGGCCGCATCGAGATCGACGGGCCGATGCGCGCGGTCGCCGAAGTCGCCGGGGCGCTGGTCCGGCGCGACCCGACCGAGGTCGCCGAGCCCGTCGCGCCGATCGCCTGGTGGCGCGAACTGCTGCTGCGCGGCCGCTCGCTGGTGCGCCACCGGAGCGAGGCCGATGCACGGCAGGTGCAGCACCACTACGACGTTTCCGACGAGTTCTATGCGCTGTGGCTGGACCCCAGGCGCGTCTATTCCTGTGCGTACTTCCGCACGCCCGAGCTGACTCTGGCCCAGGCGCAGGAGGCCAAGCTCGAGCACATCTGCAAGAAGCTGCGGCTGCGCGCCGGCGAGCGGCTGCTCGACATCGGCGCCGGCTGGGGCGCATTGCTGATGTGGGCGGCCGAGCACCACGGCGTGCACGCCACCGGCATCACGCTGTCGCGCAACCAGCACGCGCACGTGAACCGACTGATCGAGACGCGTGGACTGGCCGACCGGGTGCAGATGCACCTGATGGACTACCGCGAGCTGCCGGAGGACGAACCCTTCGACAAGATCGCCTCGGTGGGCATGTTCGAGCATGTCGGACGGGCGCGGCTGGCGACCTACTTCGGCAAGATCCGCCGCCTGTTGCGCCCGGGCGGCCTGCTGCTGAACCACGGCATCACCGCCGGTGGCACGCGCAACGCGCAGCTCGGCGCCGGCATCGGCGACTTCATCGACCGCTACATCTTCCCCGGCGGCGAGCTGATGCACGTCTCGCACGTGCTGAAGGTCATGGCGGAGCAGGGCCTCGAGGGGCTGGACACCGAGAACCTGCGCCCGCACTACGCCCGCACGCTGTGGGGCTGGTCCGATGGGCTCGAGGCGCAGCTGGAACGGGCCCGCGCGCTGACCGGCGACCGCACGGTGCGCGCCTACCGGCTCTACCTGGCCGGCAGCGCGATGGCCTTCGAACGCGGCTGGATGTCGCTGCACCAGATGCTCGCGGCGCGGCCGAGCGGCCGGATCGATGACGGATCGATGCGCGGGGCACAATCGGACTATCCGTTCAACCGCGACTACATGGCCCGATGATCTACAAGTTCCGCAGCAAGGCCGCCGGCGACGTCATCATGCTCGGTCCGAACGGCGACCAGATGCTGCGCCTGATCGGGCGCGACCCGGCGGCGAAGGGCATCATCGAGCCGCCGGCGATGCCCACGGCGGTGGCCGCGCTGGAGGCGGCGATCGCCGCCGACGAGGCTGCGCGGGCCGAGGCCCAGGCCGACGACGACCGACCCGCCGACTCGGTGGCGCTGCGGCCGCGGATGTGGCCGATGATCGAGATGCTCAAGCGGGCCCACCGGGCCGACGAGCCCGTCGTCTGGGGCGTCTGAGGGCAGGTCCGTTGGAGCTCTGGAGCCGCAACTGGATCAACGGCGATCCGATCCCCGAACGCCATGCCGCGGGCAGGTTGGACGGCGACGGTCGACCGGTCGTCGGCGACGACGTGAACCCGCACCTGGCCTGGCGCGAGTTGCCGGCACGGACCCGGTCGCTGGTGCTGATCTGCCACGACTTCGACGTGCCGAGCGTGGCCGACGACGTCAACCGATCTGATCGCGAAATCGCCGCTGAGCTGCCGCGGGTCGACTTCTTTCACTGGGTGCTGGTCGACCTGCCGCCCGAGCCGGCAGAGATCGCCGAGGGCGAGTTCAGCCGCGGCTTCGTCGCGCGCGGCAAGCCTGGGCCGCAATCGCTGCGCGGCGCTCGCCAGGGCCTGAACGACTTCACCGGCTGGTTCGCCGGCGACGCCGACAAGGCCGGCGACTACTACGGCTACGACGGGCCCTTCCCGCCGTTCAACGACTCGCTGGTGCACCACTACGCGTTCACCCTGTACGCGCTGTCAACCGCGCGCCTGCCCGTCGACGGCCGATTCACCGGCGCCATGGTGCGCGAGGCGCTGGCCGAGCACCTGCTCGGCGCGGCGACGCTGTCGGGCACCTACACGCTGAACCGGCGCCTGCGC
>CALJUI010000191.1 GCA_937975735.1 uncultured Rubrivivax sp. | reverse complement strand
GGTCCAGCGCCTGGATGCCGTGCGTGCCCTCGTGGATCATGTTCAGGCGGTTGTCACGCCAGTACTGCTCGACGGGGAAGTCGCGCGTGTAGCCGTAGCCGCCGTGGACCTGGATCGCGAGCGAGTTGGCCTCCAGGCACCACTCGCTGGGCCAGCTCTTGGCGATCGGCGTCAGCACCTCGAGCAGCACGCCGGCCTCGGCACGCGCCGCGTCGTCGCCGGTATGCAATTCGTCGACGAGGCGCGCGCAGTACAGCTCGAGCGCCAGCGCACCCTCGGCATAGGCCTTCTGCGCGAGCAGCATGCGCTTGACGTCGGCGTGCTCGATGATCGGCACCGGCGGCGCCGAGGCGTCCTTGCCGGCGCCGGTGATCGGGCGTCCCTGGGGCCGTTGCCGGGCATAGTCCAGCGACGCCTCGTAGCCGGCCATGCCGAGCATCGTCGCGGCCATGCCGACGCCGATGCGCGCCTCGTTCATCATTGTGAACATGCAGCGCAGGCCCTGCCCCTCGCGGCCGACGAGGTAGCCGACCGCGCCGGCCCGGCCGCCGGGCTTGAATTGGCCCTCGCCGAAGTTCAGCAGCGTGTTCGTCGTGCCGCGCCATCCGCACTTGTGGTTCAGCCCCGCGAGCGCCACATCGTTGCGCTCGCCGGTCAGTTCGCCGTCGGGCCCGACCAGCTTCTTCGGCACGATGAACAGCGAGATGCCGCGCGTGCCCGGCACCAGCTTGCCGTCGGCGTCCGGGATCTTGGCCAGCACCAGGTGGACGATGTTCTCTGTCAGCTCGTGCTCGCCGGCGGAGATCCACATCTTGTTCCCGCGCAGCCGGTAGCGGGGCCCGAGCGGGTCGTCGGCGAAGCCGTCGCCGTCCGGCGTCGCGCGCGTCGCGACGTCCGACAGGCTGGAGCCGGCCTGCGGCTCGCTCAGGCACATCGTGCCGGACCAGCGGCCGGCGAACTCGGCCATCGCGAACACGCGCTGCTGCGCCGCGGTGCCATGGGCCATCAGCAGGTTGGCGTTGCCGGTGGTCAGCATGCCGGCGCCGATGCTGACGCTGGCCTTGGCGAAGAAGGCGTTGGCCGCCGACTCCACCGTGTAGGGCAGCTGCATGCCGCCGTGCTCGGCGTCCTGCGCGGCGGCCAGCATGCCGGACTCGGCATAGGCCTTCCAGGCCTCGTGCGTCGCGCGCGGCAGGATCACCTTCTCACCGTCGAACCTTGGCTCCTCGGTGTCGACCAGCCGGTTGAACGGCGCGTACTTCTCGCGCGCAATGCGCTCGCAGGTGTCGAGCACCTGCGCGAAGGTCTCGCGCGAATGCTCGGCGAAGCGCGAACGCTCGATCAGCGATTCGACCTTCAACCACTCGTGCAGCAGGAAGTCGACCGTCTCACGCATCGCGGCTCAGCCCGAAGTGGCGCAGCGCGGCGGCGGCGATCGGCGCGCCATGCTCCTGCACGAAGTGGCCACCCTCGGCGACCTCCATCGGCGCCGGGCAGCCGCGGATCAGCCGCTGCATCGCCTGCATCACCGGCGGGCCGAGCACCGGGTCGGTCATGCCGATCGCCATGAAGCTGTCGCCGGTCCAGTGCGTCTTCCAGTAGGCGGCGGCGCGGCGGCTGAGCTCGGCACCGGGCGCGTCCTCGCCATCGGGCACCAGGTTCGGGAAGGCGCGCACGCCGGCCTTGTAGCTCTGATCGGGGAACGGCGCGTCATAGGCCGCGGCCTCGGCGTCGGTCATGCCCTTCGTGCCGCGCTGGATCAGCCGGCCGCAGGCCAGGTCCGGGTTCGCGTTGGCGTAGGCACGCCACTGCCGGAAGCCGTCGGTGACCTGGCCGGTGCCGAGCGCGGTGTTCATCACCAGCAGCCGCGTGAAGACGCCGGGCCGGTCCATCGGCAGCGTCAGGCCGATCAGCCCGCCCCAGTCCTGGCAGACGAGCATCACGTTCTTCAGGTCGAGTCGGTCGATCACCGACAACGCCGTGCCGCGATGCCGGTCGAAGCTGTACCAGTCGTCGTCGACCGGCTTGTCCGAGCGCCCGAAGCCGAAGAAGTCCGGCGCGATCACGCGCAGCCCGGCACCCGTGAAGACCGGGATCATCTTGCGGTAGAGGTAGGCCCAGCTCGGTTCGCCGTGCAGGCACAGCACGGTCACCGCGGCGTCGCGCGGGCCCTCGTCGACGTAGTGCAACCGCAGGCCGTCGAGCTCGAGGTAGTGCGGCGGATACGGCCAGTCGGGCAGGCCGTCGAAGCGGTCGTCGGGGGTTCGCAAGGCGTTCATCGTGTCTCCAGGCCGCGCCGCCCCCTTCAAGCGGACGTCACGGATCCGGCTTCGCCGGTCCGTAGACGTCGCCCCCCTCGAGGGGGGAGGCGCCGAAGGCGCTTCGGGGGGTGGGTCATGGTCCGGTCACAGGATTTCGAACACGCCCGCCGCCCCCATGCCGCCGCCGATGCACATCGTCACGACGACCTTCTTCGCGCCGCGCCGCTTGCCTTCGATCAGCGCGTGGCCGGTCAGGCGCTGGCCGCTGACGCCGTAGGGGTGGCCGACGGCGATCGCGCCGCCGTTGACGTTGAGCCGGTCCATCGGGATGCCGAGCTTGTCGGCGCAGTACAGCACCTGCACCGCGAAGGCCTCGTTGAGTTCCCACAGGTCGATATCCTCGACCTTCAGGCCCAGGCGCTTGAGCACCTTGGGCACCGCGAAGACCGGGCCGATGCCCATCTCGTCGGGCTCGCAGCCGGCCACCGCGAAGCCGAGGAAGCGGCCCATCGGCTTGAGCTTGTGCTTGGACGCGTAGGCCTCGTCGACGACCACGCAGGCGCCGGCGCCGTCGCTGAACTGGCTGGCGTTGCCGGCGGTGACCACGCCGCCGGGCAGCGCCGAGCGGATGCCCTGGATGCCCTCGACCGTGGTGCCGGGCCGCAGGCCCTCGTCGGCCTTGATCGTGACCTCCTTCGAGCGCAGGCCCATCACCGGGTCGGCGACGCCGGCGGTGACGGTGCATGCAACGATCTCGTCGTCGAACAGGCCCTTCTCCTGCGCCGCGCAGGCTTTCTGCTGGCTGGCCGCGCCGTACTCGTCCATGCGCAGCTTGTCGATCTTGTAGCGCTTGGCCACCTGCTCGGCGGTCTGCAGCATGCTCCAGTAGATCTCGGGCTTCTTCGCCACCAGCGCCGGGTCGGCGATCATGTGGCGGTTCGCCTCGTTCTGCACGCAGGAGATGCTCTCGACGCCGCCGGCGACGAAGACATCGCCCTCGCCGGCGATCACGCGCTGCGCGGCCATCGCGATGGTCTGCAGGCCGCTGGAGCAGAAGCGGTTGATCGTCACGCCGCTGGTCGTGATCGGCAGGCCGGCGGCCAGCGCGATCTGACGCGCGATGTTGCTGCCGGTGGCACCCTCGGGCGTCGCGCAGCCCATCAACACGTCGTCGACGGCGGCCGGGTCGATCCCGGCGCGCTCGACGGCGGCCTTGACGGCGAACGCCCCCAGCGTCGCGCCGTGGGTCATGTTGAAGGCGCCCTTCCAGCTCTTGGCCAGGGGCGTGCGGGCGGTGGAGACGATGACGGCGTTGCTCATGGTGGGTGCCCCGATCAGGTGAAAGACTTGCCTTCGGCGACCAGCCTGGCCAGCAGCGGCGCGGGCTGCCAGAACTCGGCGTCGTCGTGCGGGTTGGCGGCGAAGCGCTTCATCGCCTGCACGACGTTGAACAGGCCCTGCGTGTCGGCGTAGCACATCGGGCCGCCGCGGAACAGCGGGAAGCCGTAGCCGGTGAGGTAGACCATGTCGATGTCGCTGGCCTTGCT
>CALJUI010000190.1 GCA_937975735.1 uncultured Rubrivivax sp. | reverse complement strand
CGCCATCTACGCTCTTTCCCAACGCCACCCTCTTCCGCTCTCGCGCGCTGTCGCAGGCGATCGAGCAGATCCGCCGCCGCGTCGAGGCCGACGTCGCCGCGCGCTTCACCTTCCGCCGCCTGTTCCTGGCCGGCGTGACCGCGCTGCTGGCCGACGCGGTGGGCTTCGGTGTGCTGATGGTGATCGACATCGACGTCATCAAGGATCTGGCGCTGACCGCCAGCCTGGGCGTGGCGGTGCTGATCTTCACCAACCTGATCCTGCTGCCGGTGCTGCTGAGCTACGTCGGCGTCAGCGACCGCGCCGCCGCGCGCGCGCTGAAGGCAGAGAGCGAAGAGCACGCCACGGTCGCCGCGTCGGCACTGCTACTGGCGGGCGGCTTCGCGGCCAGCACGCAGCTGAAGATCGGCGACCTCGACCCCGGCGCGCCCGAGCTGCGCGCCGACTCGCGCTACAACCGCGACAACGCCTATATCACCGGCCGCTACGCGCTGTCGAGCGACACCTTCGCGGTGATCGTCAAGACCGAGAAGGAAGGCTGCCTGAAGTACCGCACCCTGGTCGAGGCCGACCGCCTGGCCTGGACATTGCAGCAGGTGTCGGGCGTGCAAACCACGGTGTCGCTGGCCAACGCGGTGCGCCAGATCACCGCCGGCAGCAACGAAGGCGCGCCGAAGTGGCTGACGATCGCGCGCAACCAGGACGTTCTGAACTACGGCGCGCAGCAGGCCAGCGTCAACAACCCCGACCTGTTCAACACCGACTGCTCGGTGATGCCGGTCATCGCCTATCTGGCCGACCACCGCGCCGAGACGCTGGACCGCGTGGTGGCCGCCGCCGACGGTTTCGCGCAGGCGCACAGCACGCCCGAGCGTCAGTTCCTGCTCGCCGCCGGCAGCGCCGGCATCGAGGCCGCCACCAACATCGTCGTGCGCAAGGCCTGGGTGCA
This sequence comes from uncultured Rubrivivax sp., assembly GCA_937975735.1. GTDB lineage: Bacteria > Pseudomonadota > Gammaproteobacteria > Burkholderiales > Burkholderiaceae_C > Rubrivivax. The sequence goes on along the minus strand of CALJUI010000190.1, from coordinate 3,580 downwards.
GATGCTGCTGCTGGTCTATGCGGCGGTGATCGTGCTGTGCTTCATCACCTTCCGGAGCTGGCGCGCGGTGGTGGTGGCGGTGGTGCCGCTGGTCATCACCTCGGTGCTGTGCGAGGCGCTGATGGTTGCGCTGGGCATCGGCGTCAAGGTGGCCACGCTGCCGGTGATCGCGCTGGGCGTGGGCATCGGCGTGGACTACGCGCTGTACCTGCTGTCGGTGCAGCTCGCGCAGCAGCGCGCGGGCGTGTCGCTGGCCGAGGCTTACCGCCGCGCGCTGCAGTTCACCGGCAAGGTGGTGATGCTGGTCGGCGTGACGCTGGCCGCCGGCGTGGCCACCTGGGCCCTGTCGCCGATCAAGTTCCAGGCCGACATGGGCATCCTGCTGGCCTTCATGTTCGTCTGGAACATGGTCGGCGCGGTGGTGCTGATCCCGGCGCTGTCGCACTTCCTGCTGCGGTCACGCGCGAGGGCGAGCGGGGCATAGGTGCCGGGGAAGGCGGCGCCGGCCGCGGCGGCTGGATCACTTGCGGAACCAAGCTAGGGGCCGCTTCGCGGCGATTTGCAGCCGTTCGTCGCTGCAGTCCGTAGGGACGGCGTCCGGCCCCCAGCGGACATCGAGTCGGCGTCAGTGGCGCCAGCTCAGCGACCGCTCATGGATGTACTGTCGGCGTCGCGAACCGAGCCGCCCTGTTCGGCACTCCCGACCCAAACCCGCCCGTCGGCGTTCTTCGAAGCTGTCGGAAGCTGGCGCAGTTCGAGCACGACGACAGGCATCCGAAGCGGCGCACCTGGAGGACCATGGCATCGCGCCCATACAGCACTGCGACACGGTGCGGATGCCGACGCTGGCGCTGTCGGCTATGGACCGCATGGTCCTCGGTTGCTTGAGACGTGGACGTACCTGACCTATGCTGATTCGGGCGGCTTTGCTCGCGTCGCCACTGCGTAGAGGGATTTGTCATGAGGATGAGCGTTCCTTGTCTCGTACTTGTCGGGGTGCTTGCAGGTTGCGCGGCCAGTTCGCCGAGCGAACTCGCGCCACCGCCAGCCAGCAGAGCCGACATGGCACAGGTCACCGTGAAGCGTGAGTTCCGCATGCTCGCCGGCGCGCAGCTGCATGACCTGTTCGACATGGGAACCGGCATCGAATACGACACGGCTCTGCCGGACAAGTCGGTGTCCATGCCGATCTACCGCCTGCGACACCGTGTGGGGCTCTCGTTGTTTGACAAGCCCGACTACGCTCTTTCACGGGTCCAGAAACCCGGTCACGCACAGACATTGGTGGCGATGTTCAAGGACAGCGTCCGCGTTCCCGAAATGCCTTCAACGACAAAGGTGATACGCCATATCGACGAGAGGCAACTGGGATTGGTCATGGTGGAGTCGATCTCTCGCCTTGGTGGCCAAGTGTTGACCGATCTTCCCTGGTTCCAGCGCAAGCCCCGTGAAATCGAGCGAAGGATCAGGCTCATGCAGCTGTACGACGCGGAGCAGCAACAGTTGATGCAGGTTCTTCGCGAGTCGGACAAGCCGTGTGCCGAGACGCTGCCCTCCGTCGATCGGCGATCGCAGACGTTGGGCCCAGCATGGTCGTTTGACATTGCATGGTCCAAGGTGAAGCTGTTCTTTGAACGTGAGTTCAGGAAGGACGGTTACACGATGAACGACGCGAGAGGCGTGTTCTGGTACGGAGAATCATGCGGAGTCGTCTTGTCGGCCGAACCGGACTGGAACGCGCAACACCTGGGGGCGCTTCGTGGGGGCTCGCCGGTGACTTGGGAGCGCCCCCCAGGGCGGATGACGCTCGTGGGCGTCGTCGGATACCAATACGTGCATGCGAAGCCGATCGAGGTGCGAGCTGGCCGGAGGTACGGCGGCATCTATGATCCCAACAACGACCACTTCGAGCTTGGCGCGCTCGATTGACTGGCGACCTTGGCCATGCATTGACTACCCGGTTCGCTCGTTGGCCCAGAGCACCGGCCGGCGCGCGGGGAGGTCCACGCGTACGAACCCCCTGCGGTTCACTGCGAACAAGACCAATGACAGCTCGAACGCAGCGGTCAGATGTCGGAGCAGCAGTCGAACGGCCGGTTCCGGCGGCCACTTACACCCGCGTTCGTCGGAACACGGACTGCACACGGTCAGGACCGGGTACTTGGCCGGCCGTGCTGATGCCCCGCTTTTGGGAGAGTGTGACTTCAAGGCCGCGCCAGGAACCTGACGTCCGGTCCGGCTGCCTCGCGACCCGCGGTCGGGTTGCGGCGCCGTCGACGTGGCGCCTCGGCCGACCAGCAGCAGCCATCGATGTATGGTGGGGCCGACAGCGCTCACACCGATCGGGCTTCAAGCACCAAACATCGCCGGAGACCTCCTATGGTGCTGGCCAAGTCGCATCGACGGCTTCAGGTGGACCGCTTGTAGCCGCTCTCGCGCTGGCTGCGCACCGCCAGCACGAATACCGTGTCGATCGCGGCCACGAAGCGATACAGCGCGACACAGCCGTGCGAACCCCGACCGATCACCAGTTCACGCTTCCCGCTCCTGACAGGCCGCCCGATCAAGGGGCTGTGCTCCAAGACCTGCACGGCGTCGACGATCTCCTCGATGCGCTGCGGAATGTGATCAGCCTCGAACTTCGACATGTGATCGAAGATGCGGTCGAAGTCGTCCAAGACCTCGGGTGCCAGCGCGATCCTGGCCATCGGCGGCGCTCAGCGCGCGAGCTTGCGTGCGGCCGGACGGCGCGACCTTCCTCCTCGTGCGCGTGCATCGAGCCATGCCTTGGCGTCGGGCCAAGCGACCGACTTTCCGCTTGCCAACAGTGCTTCCCATCGGTCGTCAGCGATCCGGTCGAAGGCCTCTTCGAGTTCGACCTGCTCGATCGTTCGAGCGATCGCTTCGACGATGAACGCATGGGGCGTCTTGCCGGCTCGCTGGGCAGCAGCGGCGACCCGGGACTTCAGTTCTTCGTCGATGCGGATGGTCGTCGTGGTCATGCCTCGCTCCTACCGAATGATGAAGTGTAGCACTGGAGTGCTACATGTTGCTCGTCCAGGCCCGACGGCGGGGCGCCGCCCGGCCTCTACTTCGAGTGGGGCCCGCGACACGTTCGTTGCCAGCGGCGGCCGCGGAGTGCTCAGATCAGGGCAGTCCGAATTGGTGTTGAGGATCGGCATGATGAGTTCGTCGCCAGCGAGACCGGTCACTCGACCTGCAACTACCGACGGCGGTTGGCGGCCGACCGCGTCCTGAGTGCAGCTGCCGCCGTCGCTCGGGTCCAGCCGACGACGGGTTTCGCAGCCCGCCGCCCCTGGCCTGCCGTGTTCGACCGAACCCTGTCGGTCTGAAGCCGCCCTTCGGCCCACCACAGGGCCGGCCTCCCGCCGAGACGCGTGTACCGAGATGGCTCCGCACCCGGGCCGCCCCAACGCCCCTCAACCCCCCGGCAACGCATACCCCGCCAGCTGCTCCCGCAGCTTGTTCTTCTGCATCTTGCCGGTGGCGCCGAGCGGGATCGATTCGACGAAGACCACGTCGTCGGGCGTCCACCACTTGGCGATCTTGCCTTCGTAGA
>CALJUI010000189.1 GCA_937975735.1 uncultured Rubrivivax sp. | reverse complement strand
CTCGCTTCTGACGCTCCTCGACGCTTGGAGTTCCCTAAACCGGTGCTACCGTGGGGCATTGCGGCCCGTCTTGCTCAATTGGGTACAGGTTCAGCCGATATCCTCGATCATCCGTTGAGTGGGCTGGGACCCAGGAGTTTGAACACATGGATGCCAAAGAGCTTTCGCGCTTCGTTGCACTCAGAGAGACTCACGCTAAAGTCTTGGGAGGCTACCGTGGAAAGTACTCGCTCGGCGTAGGGCAGGATCCCTCCCGCGGCCGTGGTCCGGTGTTGGTCCTGAGCGTGCAGTTGCACGACGATGCCGCGTTTCCGAGCGAGGTACAAGTGAACGGCGAAACTGTGCCAGTAGTGGTTCGGACTGGATACCAGTCGCCGCGTGCACTCTCGCACTAGTCTGCGGCGGCGGCACCAGCTACGGTTCGAACGAAAAGCGGACGCCCTCGGGCGTCCGTTCTTCGTTGGGTGTACACGAAGAGTCCCGAAACCTATGATCTGCTGAAACAACAAGGTGCAGGGAGGTCGACATGGACATGGAACTGAGGCGGGCGCTGGCCGCGGTCGAGGATGTGGCCGCCCTCGTGTTCGAGCGAGAGCCCCGCACCCGGTCAGTCGGTGTGGGCCGTGTCGGCGCTGGATACGGCTACGTTGCCACCCGTAACGTCGAGGCCTCTGTACCACTGTCGGCAAGGCGGGACCTAGTCGGAAGGGACCTGCCACAGCGCTTCCATGATGTGCCGATTGTCTACCGAGACAGTTCTGCAGACCCCACAAGCCTGGCTAAGGTGCGGTACCAGGCACCGGGGCGGACTGGCGCAGGCCACCCGCTACCCGAGCAGTGTTGCCAGGCAAACCTGAGTTGCGGGCTCGAGATCCAGAACTTCGATGACGACAGTCGCCAGAACCTCGTGGCCGCCGGAATCATGAACGTCGGCTCGCTCGGGTGCTTCGTGCGAACCGCGAGCGACGAACTCGCCCTGCTTTCGAACAGCCATGTGGTCGCTGGCGAGAACCGCGGCGTCAGCGGGCATGATCGCATCCTCCATGCTGGGGCAACTGCCTTCTCCTCGGCTAGGCACATTGGAACGCTTGGCTCATATGAGCCTTTGGTTCCGAGCCCACACGGGGCATCGGTTCTTGCGGGCAATGTCGTCTACAACGAGGTCGATGCTGGCCTTGCAGTTTTAGATAGCGGTCGAAAGGTGACTCAGGCATATCTTGCGGGCCGCCATGCCAAACCTCCCGGAGCGACGGCCCCTGTACAGCTCTCCGATCGCGTTCACAAGGTCGGACGTACTACCGGACTGACATATGGCCAAGTGACGCAGATCGGTGCCGTCGTCGATGCGGTGGGGTACGACGTAGGGCCATGCTGGTTCAGGGACAGCTTCGTCATCGAGGGGATGGACCACCAGACGTTTGCTGATGGCGGCGACTCGGGGTCGGCCATCGTGCGCACTCACGACGGCGCGATCCTTGGACTGCTGTACGCAGGGTTGGCCGGAACGCTCACCTATGCGTGTCCGATAGAAGCCGTGTTTCGCAGACTCAACTGTCGCCTTTCATAGCAAGCGCACAAGATGCCCAACGGCCCTTGACCCGCATCGACAAGGTGAAGGGCGCCGAACTTGCGGCCGAACGGGCGTCGCAGCCGTGGCTTTCAGCCCGCAACGGTCGGCGAATTTGGCGGCGACCACTCTGCTCAGAGCTAAGCAGGGCGAACCGCCTTGTACTGTGCGCGCACAGCGCCGACACTCGTGTGGCTCGCTATGCTTGGTCGCCGAGACCGCTCCCCTCAGTCACGCCACGAGGTCCCCGCATGAAGATTCACGGCCACTGCCACTGCGGCAGTATCCGCTTCACCGCCGCCATCGACCCGGACAAGGTCGTGGCCTGCCACTGCAGCGACTGCCAGACGATGTCCGGCGCGCCCTTCCGCGCCGTCGTGCCCGCGCCGGCCGACGGCTTCGAGCTGCAGGGCTCGCCCAAGGTCTACGTGAAGACAGCCGACAGCGGCAACCGCCGGGCACAGGCCTTCTGCGGCGACTGCGGCACGCCGCTGTACGCCACGTCGCCGGACAACCCCACCGCCTACGGCATCCGCCTGGGCTGCGTCGACGAGCGTGCGCAGCTGCCGCCGCGCAAGCAGATCTGGACCCAGTCGGAAATGCCCTGGCTGCACGGCCTGGCCGTGGTGCCCGGCGTGCCGAAGCAGTCGTGAGCGGCGCGGCACGCGAGACCCCGCGATGAGCGACCTGCCGCCGCTGCCGACGATCACGCCGGGCCGCTACCGCCACTACAAGGGCGGCGTGTACCAGGTGCTCGGCGTCGTGCGCCACAGCGAGACGCTGGAGCCGATGGTGCTCTACCGGCCCCTTCGCGGGGACAGTGACGGCGACCGCAGTGCCTGGGTCCGGCCCTATGCGATGTTCGTCGAGCACGGCGACTTCGACGGCCGCCACCAGCCGCGCTTTGCGCCCTGGCCTGAGGGCACCGACGCGCCGGACGACTGAGCGCCGGCCGGGCCTCCGCGCCATCACCACGAGGACACCGACATGGCCGAGAACAAGACCCAGCCCACCGCCGCCAGCGTCGACGCCTTCCTCGCCTCCGTCGACGACCCCGCGCGCCGCGCCGACTGCCAGGCGCTGGTGCGCCTGATGGCCGGCATCACCGGCGAGCCGCCGGTGATGTGGGGCCCGAGCATCGTCGGCTTCGGTCGCTACCGCTACCGCTACGACAGCGGCCGCGAAGGCGAGATGTGCCTGGCCGGCTTCGCGCCGCGCAAGGGCGACCTGAGCATCTACCTGATGGCCGACGACGGCCGCCAGGGCGAGCTGCTGGCGCGTCTGGGCAAGCACAAGATGGGCAAGGCCTGCCTCTACGTGAAGCGGCTGGCCGACGTCGATGCGGCCGTGCTGGCGCAGCTGGTGGCCGGCGCGGTGACCGAGCTGCAGCGGCGACACGGCGGCTGAGTCCTCTGCGGGCTTCATGGCGCGACCGGGCGCCGCGCGGCCCCGCGTGGCAGACTCGTTGCACCGCACCGGCGCGCCGCGTCGGCCACCCACCGCCAGACCCATGACGGGAGGAGGCCCCATGAAGGCATCGCAACTCTTCGTGCGCGCGCTCGAGGCCGAGGGCGTCGCATACATCTGCGGCGTGCCGGGCGAGGAGAACCTGGGCCTGCTGGAGGCGCTGCGCGGCTCGTCGATCCGGCTCGTGCTGACGCGGCATGAACAGGCCGCCGGCTTCATGGCCGCCACCTACGGGCGGCTCACCGGCAAGGCCGGCGTGTGCCTGTCCACGCTGGGCCCGGGCGCCACCAACCTCGTCACCGCCGCCGCCTACGCACAGCTCGGCGCGATGCCGATGCTGATGCTCACCGGCCAGAAGCCGATCAAGACCAGCAAGCAGGGGCACTTCCA
>CALJUI010000188.1 GCA_937975735.1 uncultured Rubrivivax sp. | reverse complement strand
TGTTCGCCGGCCCGATCGGCCGCTTCGTCTCCGACCACCCGACGATCAAGATGCTGGCGCTGTCGTTCCTGGTCGTCGTGGGCGTGGTGCTGGTGGCCGAGGGCTTCGACAACCACGTGCCCAAGGGCTACATCTACTTCGCGATGGCCTTCTCGCTCGGCGTCGAGATGCTCAACATCCGCATGCGCAAGCGCGCCGCCAAGCCGGTGGCGCTGCCCGTTCAGTACAGCGGCAGCGAGCTACGGCCTGGGCACCCTGCCGGGCCCCCGCGCGACTGAGCCTTCAGGCAAGCCCTGCCGCTCCCCGCGCGGACGCGCGGCCGGCCAGGGCCGGTCGGGGCGCCGCGTGTCCAGCGGTGCCGGCACCCCGCAGCCCCGCTTGGCACAATCACGTCAGGGTCCCGCCCCTGAAGCCCTGGCGTCTGTCGGTGGCCCCCATGAGGGACTGGACCGGCGCACTGGTGTTCGGCGTCCAGGCACGCCATCCTGACTGCGACGCTGCCGAGCACCCGCTGGCGTTGCAGCTCGGCGGCAGCGAGCCGGCCGACCTGGCGGCCTGCGCCAGGCTGGCCGAGCGCTGGGGCTATGCCGAGGTCAACCTGAACTGCGGCTGCCCCAGCGAGCGCGTACAGCGCGGCGCCTTCGGGGCCAGCCTGATGGCCGAGCCCGCCCTGGTGGCGGACGGTGTGCGTGCGATGCGTGACGCCACCACGCTGCCGGTGACGGTCAAGCACCGCATCGGCATCGACAAGGTGGAGCGCTACGACTTCGTGCGCGACTTCGTCGGCACGGTGGCGGATGCGGGCGGCGAGGCGTGCATCGTGCACGCCCGCAACGCCTGGTTGCAGGGGCTGTCACCGAAGGAGAACCGCGAGATCCCGCCGCTGCGCTACGAGGTGGTGCAGCGGCTCAAGCGCGACTTCCCGCAGCTGTGCATCGTCGTCAACGGCGGCATCGCGGGGGACGACGCGATCGCGTCGCACCTGGAGACGGTGGACGGCGTGATGGTCGGGCGCGACGCCTACCACCACCCGTGGGCGATGGTGGACTGGGACCGACGCTTCTTCGACGAGCCGGTGCGGCCGGTACGCCGCGAGGACGTCGAGGCTGCGTTCGTCGACTACCTGGACGGCCTGGCCGGGCAGGGGCTGACCTGGGCCTCGGCCGCACGCCACATGATGGGGCTGTGGGACGGCGAGCCCGGCGCCCGGCGCTGGCGGCAGGTCTGGTCCGACCACCGGCTGCGCGCGTCGCCGCCGCACGAGGTGGCGGCGCTGGCGCGTCTGGCGCGGGTGCAAGCGGCGCGCAAGGCGCAGCCCGAGGCCGAATCGGCCGTGCCTACGCACTGAAACGCCCGCCGCAAGGGCGGGCGTGGCGGCGACGCGGGACGCGTCGCGGGACTGAGCGCGGGACGTGCCCGCGGCGCTCAGAACTGCAGGTAGGTGTTGGTGCGGTAGACGCTGCGTGGCGGCGTCGGCGCGATGGTGATGCGCGTGCGCGGCGTGATGATCGCCGGCTCGTCGGCACTCCAGCGGGCCTTCATGCGCGTGCCGACGGCGGCACGCGGCGCCGGGGCGGCGGCGTGCTGGTCGACAAACTTCTTGGCCATCGCCGCGGTGGCGAAATACCGGACCCGGCGGGGGCTCACCTTGGCGCGGTGCAGTCGACCGGCCGCGACGAGCGCCTCGGCGGCGCGTCGAACCATCTCCGGGGAATACCCTGTGATTTCACTGGCTGAAAACCCGCCAGCGTTTTCTGATACTTTTTCGAGGGTGGTATGGAGGGTGGTATTGAGTTTCTTTGTCGTCATGAATCTATTATATCACAACATTTGCCCCAATTCAATGGTTTGATGATCCGGAAACCGGTGGGGGCAGGGCGTCCGCGGCCCGCCGTGAACCGGGCCAGACGGCCAGCACGAGGCCGGCGGCGAGCAGGGCGAACGCCAGCGCGTGGCCGGTGCCTAAGGGCTCGCCCAGCCACAGCACTCCCACCAGGGCCGCGCCCACCGGCAGCATCACCGTGAAGATGCCGGCCTTGGGCGCCGGCACCTGGCGCAGCCCGAACATCCACAGCCACACCGCCCAGACGCTGGCGGCCAGCGCGTAGAAGACCAGCAGCAGCCACAGCGCGCCGGGCACGGCGCGGAAGTCGAAGCTCCAGGCCGCCCACAGGCCCAGCGGCGTCACCAGGGCCAGGCCCCACAGGTTGATCAT
>CALJUI010000187.1 GCA_937975735.1 uncultured Rubrivivax sp. | reverse complement strand
CCGGCGGCGATCCTGTCCGGCGCGCCCACGCCGGCGCCGGCGCCGTCCACCAAACCGGGCGCCGACCCGTTCACCTACTTCGTGCAGGTTGGCGCCTACCGCCGTGCCGAGGACGCCGAGCAGCAGCGCGCGCAGCTGGCGATGCAGGGCATGACGGCCCGCGTCACCGAGCGCGAGCAGTCCGGCCGGACCGTCTACCGCGTCCGGCTCGGGCCCTTCGACGACCGCGGCGAGGCCGAGGGCATGCAGCAGCGCGTGCAGGGCGCCGGCCTCGAAGGCCAGCTGGTGCGCGTGCAGCGGCCCTGAACCCAACCCGAACCCAGGAAGGAAACATCCCCATGCAACGCCGAGACTTCTCGCTCCGACTGGCCGGTGCCACGCTCGGCCTGGCCACCGGCGGCCTGGCGCGCGCGCAGGGCGCGCCGGTCGAGGGCACGCACTACGTGCGGCTGGCGCAGCCGGCCCCGGTGAGCCTGCCCGCCGACAAGAAGATCGAGGTCGTCGAGTTCTTCTGGTACGAGTGCGGGCACTGCAACACCTTCGAGCCGATGCTCGAGGCCTGGGCCGCCCGGCTGCCCGCCGACGTCGCGTTCCGCCAGGTGCCGGTCGGCTTCTCGGCGCGGCACCAGCTGGCGCAGAAGCTCTACTACGCGCTCGAGGAACTGGGCCAGCTCGACGCACTGCACAAGCGCATCTATGCCGCCGTGCACGTGCAGGGCCAGCGCCTGACGAGCGAGAAGGACATCACCGCGCTGGTCGTCGCCAACGGCGTCGACGGCGCGAAGTTCACGAGCGCCTTCCGGTCCTTTTCGGTCAACACCAAGGCGTCGAAGGCTCGCCAGCTCAGCGATGCCTACAAGATCGACGGCACGCCGGCGATCGGCGTGCAGGGTCGCTACTTCACGTCGGCGACGCTCGCCGGCAGCCACGAACGTGCGCTGGCGGTCACGAACTACCTGATCGAGCGCTCGCGCAAGTAGCGCCCGGGTGGTGAACGTGTCGGCCGTCACGCGCGGCCGGCGTCGCGGCGGGATAAAAAGCGGGCGGCACGCACGGACTTGTGGCTAGAATCGTCTGCAAGTTTCGTGCCGATGACATGCCCGCCCGCCGCCTCCCGCACACCTGCCTGATCGCGCTGACGCTTCTCGGCGCCGCCGCCGCACAGGCCGAGCTGGCGGATCGGCAGCAACCGATCGTCGTCGAGGCCGACCGCCCGGGCACGCTGGACCTGCAGCGACAGGTCGTCGTCTTCAACGGCAACGTGCAGATCCAGCAGGGCACGATGGTGATCCGCGCCGATCGCATCGAGATCCGCGAGCAACCCGACGGTTCGCGCAGCGCGGTGGCGATCGGCGATCCGGCCCGGCCGGCGAGCTACCGCCAGAAGCGCGAAGGCCTGAACGAGACCGTCGAGGGCTCGGCCGAGCGCATCGAGTACGACAGCCGCACCGGCACGCTCAGGCTGATCGGCCAGGGCACGGTGCGCCGGCTGCGCGACGGCGTCGTCGCCGACCAGATCACGGGCGCGCTGATCACCTGGGACGACAGCGCGGAGCTGTTCAGCGTGCAAGGCAGCGTGCCCGGCGCGCCCGGCTCGGGCGGGCGCGTGCGCGCGGTGCTCACGCCGCGGGCGGCGTCGGCGCCGGCCTCCGGAAGCCCGCGCTGATGGCGCCGGCCGAACCGTCCAGCCGGCTGGAGGCCGACGGCCTGCAGAAGAGTTTCGGCGCGCGCAAGGTCGTCAAGGACATCCACCTGGCGGTCGGCGCCGGCGAGGTGATCGGCCTGCTCGGCCCGAACGGCGCCGGCAAGACGACGACCTTCTACATGGTGGTCGGGCTGATCCGCTCGGACGCCGGCGAGATCCGCATCGACGGCCAGCCGATCCACGGCATGCCGATCCATCGCCGCGCCCGGCTGGGCCTGTCCTACCTGCCGCAGGAGGCGTCGATCTTCCGCAAGCTGTCGGTCGAGGAGAACATCCGCGCGGTGCTGGAGCTGCAGGTCGACGACCGTGGCCGACCGCTGCCGCCGGCGCAGATCGATCAGCGCCTGGACCAGCTGCTCAAGGACCTGAGCATCGAGAAGCTGCGGGCCTCGCCCGCGCCGGCGTTGTCCGGCGGCGAGCGCCGCCGCGTCGAGATCGCCCGTGCACTGGCCACGCAGCCGCGCTTCATCCTGCTCGACGAGCCCTTCGCGGGCGTCGATCCGATCGCGGTGATCGAGATCCAGCGCATCATCGGCTTTCTGCGCGCGCGCGGCATCGGCGTGCTGATCACCGACCACAACGTGCGCGAGACGCTGGGCATCTGCGACCGCGCCTACATCATCAGCGAAGGCAGCGTGCTCGCCGAGGGCACGCCGACCGAGATCGTCGACAACGCCCAGGTGCGCAAGGTCTACCTCGGCGAGCACTTCCGCATGTGAGGCGACATGAAGCCGAGCCTTCAGGTCCGCCTCTCGCAGCACCTGGCGCTGACGCCGCAGCTGCAGCAGTCGATCCGGCTGCTGCAGCTGTCCACGCTGGAGCTGCACCAGGAAGTCGAGCAGATGCTCGAGGAGAACCCCTTCCTGGAGGTCGACGAGGACGACACCGGGCCCGGCTACGACGCCCCGGCCGAACGCAGCGCCGGCGCCGAGCGCGAGGAAGGCGACGGCAGCGGCAGCGACGAGCCGGTCGCCGAGGTCAGCGCGCAGGAGTTCGGCACGACCGAGCGCGAGGACTGGGAGAACGGCACCGAGCGCGACGACTTCGACGGCATCAGCGAGACGCCGTCGGCGCGCATCGGCCAGGGCGAGGAGGACGACTTCGAGGGCCGCGACGGCGGTGCCGCCGACCATTCGCTGCAGGCCCATCTGCGCGCCCAGCTCGCCGGCATGCGCCTGTCCCGCGAGGACCTCGCCGCGGTGCAGGTGCTGATCGAGTCCCTCGACGGCGACGGCTACCTCGCCGACTCGCTCGACGAGATCCTCGAGCGCCTGGCCGCGATGCTCGAGCTCGACGGCGACGAGGCGCGCGAGGAGCTGCAGCAGCGCCTGCAGGTCGCGCTGCGCTGGCTGCAGAGCCTGGAGCCGACCGGCGTCGGCGCGCGCTCGCTGGGCGAGTGCCTGTGTCTGCAGCTGCGAACGCGCGAGCCCTGCCCGGCGCTGCCGGTCGCGCTGGCGATCGCCGAGCAGCACCTGGAACTGCTCGCCAAGCGCGACATCAAGAAGCTGGTCGCCGCCACCGGCGCCGACGAGGACCTGATCCGCGATGCGCAGGCGCTGATCGTCGGCTGCGAACCCAAGCCCGGCCGGCCGTTCACGAACGCCGAATCCAACATCATCGTGCCGGACGTCATCGTGCAGCGCGCCGGCCGCGGCTTCAAGGTCTCGCTCAATCCGGACGTGGTGCCCAAGCTGCGCATCAACGACCTCTACGCGCAGGCGATGCGCGGCCAGCGCAACGGGCTCAGCGGCCGGCTGCAGGAAGCGCGCTGGTTCATGAAGAACATCCTGCAGCGCTTCGACACCATCCTGCGCGTCAGCCAGGCCATCGTCGAGCGGCAGAAGAACTTCTTCATCCACGGCGACATCGCGATGAAACCGCTGGTGCTGCGCGAGATCGCCGACGAGCTGGGCCTGCACGAGTCGACGATCTCGCGCGTGACCACCGCGAAGTACATGGCGACGCCGCAGGGCACCTTCGAGCTCAAGTACTTCTTCGGCTCGTCGCTGAACACCGAGGCCGGTGGCAATGCCTCGAGCACGGCGGTGCGGGCGCTGCTGCAGCAGCTCGTCGACGCCGAGGACAAGGCCTCGCCGCTGTCCGACAGCCAGCTGAGCCAGATGCTCGAGGAGCAGGGCATCCAGGTCGCCCGCCGCACCGTGGCCAAGTACCGTGACGCGCTGAAGATCCCTTCGGCCGCGCTGCGCAAGGCGCTGTGAAGAGGCTGCCGCTGTGGCTGCCGGCGCCGACCGGGGTCGAGGCCATGCTCGCCGACGAGGCACGACGAATCACCGGCCGTCCCGCCGAGGCGGTGCGCGGCGGCGTCTGGATACGCGGCGACGAGCTGGCGGCGATGGCCCTGAACCTCGAGAGCCGGCTCGCCCAGCGCGTGCTGTGGCCGCTGATCGACGGCCCGTACCGCGACGAGCACGACCTGTACCGGCTGGCGCGCGAGGTCGACTGGCCGCACTGGATCGACGCCGACCAGACCCTGCGCGTCGACGTGCAGGCGCAGCGCAGCCCGCTGAGGAGCCTGAACTTCGCGGCGCTGCGCATCAAGGACGCGGTCTGCGACGCGATGCGCGACGCCACCGGCACGCGGCCCAGCGTCGACACGCAGCGACCGGACCTGCCGCTGGTGCTCTACGTCGGGCCGGAGCACGCAACGCTGTACGTCGACACCTCGGGCGAGGCCCTCTTCAAGCGCGGCTGGCGCGACGAGCGCAAGGGCGGCATGAAGGGGGAGGCACCGCTGAAGGAGACGCTGGCCGCGGCGATGCTCGCCGCCGCCGGCTGGCAGGGGCGTGCCGAGGATGTCGCGCTGCTCGGCACGTGCTGCGGCGCCGGCACGATCGTCATCGAGGCGGCGCAGATCGCCTGCGGCATCGCCCCCGGCGCCGCGCGCCACTTCGCCTTCGAGCGGCTCAAGCCCTTCCACACCCACATGGCCGAGTGGCGCGACCTGAAGCGCGCGGCGCAGGCTCGGGTGCGCCCGAGCGCCGTGCCGATATTCGCCGGCGACGTCAGCTTCCGCATGACCGACTTCGCGACGCGCAACGCCGAGCGCGCCGGCGTGCGCGCGGCGATCGAGTTCAAGACCGCCGACGCGCTGCAGCGCCCGGCGCCGGCCGACGCCGGGGTGATCATGATGAACCCGCCCTACGGCGAGCGCATCGCGCCCAAGGGGCGCGGCGGCACGGCCGCACGCCAGGGCTTCGAGGGCGGCGGTTCGTCGGCCGACTTCTTCGCCGGCCTGGCGTCGCACTGGAAGCAGCACTACGCCGGCTGGAGCGCCTGGCTGCTCAGCCCCGACATGAAGCTGCCGTCGCTGATGCGGCTGAAGGAGAGCCGGCGCGTGCCGCTGTGGAACGGGCCGATCGAGTGCCGGCTGTTCCGCTTCGACATGGTCGCCGGCGCGCACCGGCCGCCAAGGGGCGCGGGCGCCGATCCGGCTCAGCCCTGAAGCATCGTCCAGGCCAGCACCGCCAGCGGCGCGGTGTCGGCGCGCAGCACGCGCGCGCCGAGGCCGATGCGGACGAAGCCGGCGGCGACCGCGGCCGCCTCCTCGGCCGTCGACAGGCCACCCTCCGGGCCGCTGAGCACGGTGCAGGCCGCGGGGCCCGGCTGCTGTCGCAGTGCTGCGGTGCCGTCACCCGGGCTCAGCAGCCAGCGCGCCGCGTCGTCCGGGCCCGGTGTGGCCAGCCAGGCGGCGAGCGTGCTCAGCGGGGCCACGCCCGGCACCCGGGTGCGGCCGCACTGCTCGGCCGCCGCGACCGCGATCGCCTGCCAGTGCTGGCGCTTGCGCTCTGCCCGGTCGCCGGCCAGCCGCAGCACCGATCGCTCGGTCAGCAGCGGCTGGATCGACGCGACGCCCAGCTCGGTCGCCTTCTCGACCAGCGTGTCCATGCGTTCGTTGGCCGGCACGCCGAGCGCGATGTGCACCGTGATCGTCGGTTCGCGCTCGACCGGATCGTGCGCGCCGATCCGCACGCCGACGCGGCTGCGGCCCATCGCGGTGACCTCGGCCTGCCACTCGCCGCCGCGGCCGTCGAACAGGACCAGCGGATCGCCGGGCTGGGCCCGCCGCACCTGCACGTGGCGCGCCGCGCCGGGCGGCAGGTCGAACTCGACCCCCTCGGCGAGCGCGGCGTCGACGTACAGCCGCAACGTCACGTCGTCGCGTCGCGCAGCTCCCGGCGCAGGATCTTGCCGACCGGCGTCTTCGGCAGCTCGCTGCGGAACTCCACGACCTTGGGCCGCTTGTAGCCGGTCAGGTTGGCCTCGCTGAAGGCCCGCACGTCGGCCTCGGTCAGCGCAGGGTCCCTCTTCACGATGACCACCATGACGGCCTCGCCGGCCTTGGCGTCGGGCACACCGATGGCCGCGCACTCGAGCACGCCGGGCATCTGCGTGATGACGTCCTCGACCTCGTTCGGGTAGACGTTGAAGCCGCTGACCAGGATCATGTCCTTCTTGCGGTCGACGACGCGGAAGTAGCCGCGCTCGTCGACGACGCCAATGTCGCCGGTGCGGAAGAAACCGTCGGCGGTCATCACCTTGGCGGTCTCGTCGGGGCGCTGCCAGTAGCCGGCCATCACCTGCGGGCCGCGGATCGCGATCTCGCCGGCGGTGCCCACCGGCACCTCCTGGCCCTCGTCGTCGAGCAGCTTCAGTTCGGTGCTGGGCATCGGCAGGCCGATGCTGCCGCTGTAGGCGGTGCTGTCGACCGGGTTGCAGGTCGCCGACGGGCTGGTCTCGGACAGGCCGTAGCCCTCGACGATCGGGCAGCCGGTCTTTTCCAGCCAGGCCTTCGCGGTCGCGCTCTGCACCGCCATGCCGCCGCCGACGCTGATCTTCAGGTGACTCCAGTCGACGGTGCCGAAGTCCGGGTGGTTGACCAGCGCATTGAACAGCGTGTTCACCGCCGGGAAGCTGTGGAAACGCTCCTTCGACAGCGTCTTCAGCACCGCCGGCAGGTCGCGCGGGTTCGGGATCAGGATGTTGCAGCCGCCCATGCGCATCGACAGCATCACGTTCGCGGTGAAGCCGAAGATGTGATAGATCGGCAGCGCACAGACGGTGACGATCTGCTCGCCTGGCGGGATCTTCGTCAGCGCCGGCTGGTACCAGGCCTCGGACTGCAGGATGTTGGCCACCAGGTTCCGGTGCAGCAGCACCGCGCCCTTGCTCACCCCGGTGGTGCCCCCGGTGTACTGCAGCACGGCGATGTCGTCCGGCCCGACCGACGGCGCGGTGAAGGCCTTGCCGCGGCCGGCCTTGAGCGCGTCGTTGAAGCGCACCGCGCCGGGCAGCTTGAACGGCGGCACCATCTTCCTCACGTTGCGCACGACGTGGTTGACGATCGTGCCCTTGACCAGCCCCAGCATGTCGCCCATCGCCGCCAGCACGACGGTCTTGCTCGGCACGGCGTCGATCACCTCGGCCAGCGTGGCGGCGAAGTTCTCCAGGATCACGATCGCCTTCGCGCCCGAATCCTTCAGCTGGTGCTCGAGCTCGCGCGGCGTGTACAGCGGGTTCACGTTGACGACCACGCAGCCGGCGCGCAGCACCGCCGCCAGCACCACCGGGTACTGCGGCACGTTGGGCATCATGATCGCGACCCGGTCGCCACGCACCAGCCCGGCGGCCTGCAGCCAGGCGGCGAACGCGCGCGACGCATCGTCGACCTGACCAAAGCCGACGGTCCGACCCATGAACCGGTAGGCCGGCAGATCGCGGTGCTTGCGGAAGCTCTCCTCCAGCAGCGCCACCAGCGACGGGTAGAGGCTCGCGTCGATCTCCGCCGGCACGCCGGCCGGGTAATGCCTCAGCCAGGTCTTTTCCATGTTCTGAACGCTCCGTCCTCGAAGCGTCATTCTTGCTGAAAGCCGACGGGCCGAGTCTCAGGACATTCGATAGCAGGTCCCGCAGGGCCCGAGGGAAACCCCGGGCGACGGCCCGGAAGCAGAGCGTCCGACCGTGTCGCTCGTCCAGAGGACAAGGGCCACGAACCAAGGCACTTCGGCTTCGGCGCGATCCGGCCGGCGGCCGCCCGTGCGGCGGGACCGCGCCGACACGCCGGCCTTGCGTCCAAGATGCAGCCCACCCCGGGCCGCTAGGCACGCAAGGGCATCCACCCCAGCCCTCTGGCCAACCGTTCGATGCGCTCGTCTCGCCGGGCGATGGCGCCGTTGCGGCCGGAGAACAGGTAGACGAGGCGGGCATCACGCCGTGCGGCGAGATCGATCGCCCGCGCATGGGCTTCGTCGGCGCGGCCCGCATGCACGTCGCGCACGGCCAGCGCAGCGGGCACCCGGGCCATGTAGCGCTCGACGTCGACGGACGAGAAGGCCGCGTCCGCGGCCGCCACTTCGCCCCGCCAGGCTGCGAAGCAGCCGCGCGCGAAGCCGATCTCGCCCTCGATCATCCCCGGGGTCGACTCGAGATCGACGAGGGCGGCCTCGGCCATCGCGTGCGCGCCCACGCTCGCCAGCGCCTCGGCACGCCAGCGCTTCGCGTAGAGGTGTGCCGGCTCGAGCTCGAGCACCTGGTCGAGCAGGGCCAGCGCCTCGTTGCCGCGATGGCCGTTGAGCAGGGCCAGTGCCGCCGCATACAGCGGGTTGACGTCCATGGGCTCGAGTTCGCCACTGATGCCGAAGCTGCGCACCGCTTCGTCGGTGCGTCCCGTGTGGCTGCACAGGGCGCCGTAGGCATGGAAGACCAGGCGTGAGCGCGGCGCCTGCTCGACCAGGGCCGCCAGGTCGGCGAGGGCGTCGTCCAGAGCCAGGTCGGTCAGGTAGCGATACCAGGCGAGGAGCGCCCGCGCATCGACATCGGCCGGATCCAGTCGCACGGCCTGTTCGGCGTGGCCGCGGGCCAGCCAGATGCGGCGCTCGAAGTGCCCGACGTCGCGGTTCGCGGCATTCCCGTGCAGGATCGCCAACTGCATGCGCGCGCGGGCGTGGTTCGGTTGGGCGTGCAAGGCCCGTTCGAGGAGTCGAACGGCCCGCGCCTCGCTGTCCGGGGTCGCCTGGCGGGCCAACCGACGCGCCTGCTGCAGGCATCGATCGGCCTCGGGACTCGTCGCCATGCGCGCCGACGGCGTCGTCAATGGCGGACCGCTCAGCCAGGGGCTCAGTGCATCGACCGCCCGCTGCGACAGATCGTCGGCCCAGCCATCGGCCGCCGGCCAGGGCAAGGTCAGTTCCCGCAGCGCGAGCTGCAGGCCGTCCTTGCCGCTGACCAGCCGCAACCTCAGCACGACCTGGCCCGATTCGCGGTGCGCGAGCGCCTCGAGCAGCAGGTCCGCACCGAGCCGGTGCGCCAGCACGGCCACGTCCTCGGCCTCCAGCGGCACGTGGCGATTGGCCAGCGTCGAGATCAGCCGCAGCGGGGTCAGCGTGGACAGGCTGGCCAGCAAGGCCTCGTACAGGGCGTCGGAGGACTGCGCGCCTTGGACAGGCAGCAGCGCCAGGCGCTGTCCGCTCGCCGGCCAGTGGATCGGCCAGCGCCATCGATCGCGGGCGGCATCTCGGCCGGCCGCCCGCATGGACAGCACCGGAGCGTAGCCGCCCAGCGGCACCTCGATCGAGCAGGGCGCATCACCGTCGCGCTGGGCTTGCGCCAGCCGCTTTCGAAGTCGCCGCATCTCGACGCGGACGATCGCATCGCGCCTCGGGTCGTAGCGTGCCGGGTCGCGACCGAAGACGTCGAGCGCAATCGCCGTTTCCTTGAGCCGGCCTTCGGCGCCCGCGAGGGCGGCCTCGACGAGGTAGCCGAGCAGGCGCCGGTGCCGCTCCGCACGACCGAACGCCGGATGGGAGAGCACCGCCGTCAAGGTGGCCTGCCACTCGTCGATCTGGCTTCGCTCGATCATCGCAAGTGCATGTTACTCAACAGCATTTCGCCCCGTAACCCCCCGGCGCTTGGGCTTTGTCGAGTGCCCGGCCAAGATCGCACCCGACCGTTCACCCCAACAGGAGTACGTCCCGATGAAGCGCGCATCGTCCAACCCCTCCATGCGCCGCCGTGCGGCGGCCATCGCCCTCGCCGCAAGCGTGGCCTTCCCTGCGTCGGCCGCCGTCGTCGTGCAGGCCAGCGCCACGGCGTTCGACGTCTACACGTCGTATGCGGACGTCAAGAACGGCGCACTGGTGGCCGGCGGCAACTACGCCGCGCCGGGCGGGTCGACCACCGCGGCCCCGCTCGGCGCCGGCGTCACGCAGGCGATGGCCGGGGCCACGCAGTACGCGGTTTCCGCCTGGTCGGCGGCCGATCTCGCGTCGGCGACGCTGAAAGCCTACGGCGACTCGTCCGGCAGCAGTGCGACGCCGTCGACGATCGCCTTCGCACGATCGACCTGGACCGAAGGCGTGACCTTCAACAACACCAGCGGTGCCGTCGCCGAACTGGCCCTCCTGTTCACCACGGTGGGCAGCGTCTTCGACCCCAACGGCCCCGGCTGGGGCTCCGAATCGCTGACCAGTTCGATCGAGCTCCGCAACAGCAGCCTCAACGCCACGAACGTGCTGCTGAAGAACACGCCCTCGCTGGTGCCCGGCGGCGCCCAGTTCAGCCTCGTCAACGGCATCCAGTCGTTCGGGTTCCAGCCCAACGGGGTCAACTACGGGGAGTGGACGACGTCCTTCCTCGGTGACACCGGGGGCGCCATCGGCGCGACCTTGCTGGTCCCCGTCGGCGTCTCCACCATCGACATCATCACCTTCCTGCAGCTCGACTGCCGGGGCGCGTCGGTGTGCGATTACGGGCACACGTCCTCGTTCTCGTTCGGTGTGCTCCCGGCCGGACTCAGCTGGACATCGGAGTCCGGCGTCTTCCTCAGCGCGACGACGGGGGGCGGGCCCGGCGCGGTGCCCGAGCCTTCGACCCTCGCCTTGCTCGGCATCGCGCTCGCGGCTTTGCCGCTCCGACGCCGCCCGCCATGTGCATCCGGCGGGCCGGCATTGCCCGCGCTCTAGCGACCGTCTCGTCCGAAAGGCGCGGTGCCGCCCGTCGGAGCTCAGCCCCGCAGCGCCGCCAGCACCTCGTCGAGCATCGCCTTCGCGTCACCGAACAGCATGCGGTTGTTGTCCTTGTAGAACAGCGGGTTGTCGACGCCAGCGTAGCCGCTGGCCATGCTGCGCTTCATCACGATCGAGGTCTTGGCCTTCCAGACCTCGAGCACCGGCATGCCGGCGATCGGGCTCGTCGGGTCCTCCTGCGCCGCCGGGTTCACGATGTCGTTGGCGCCGATGACCATCGCGACGTCGGTGTCGGGGAAGTCGTCGTTGATCTCGTCCATCTCGAGCACGATGTCGTACGGCACCTTGGCCTCGGCCAGCAGCACGTTCATGTGTCCCGGCATGCGGCCGGCCACCGGATGGATGCCGAAGCGCACCTCGACCTTCATCTCGCGCAGCAGCTTGGTGATCTCGCACACCGTGTGCTGGGCCTGCGCCACCGCCATGCCGTAGCCCGGCACGATGACGACGTGCTTGGCCTCGCGCAGCAGCTCCGCGGTCTCCACCGCGCTGATCGGCGAGACCTCGCCGGCGGGCCCCGCCGCCCCGGCCGCGGCCGCCGCGCCGCCGCCGGTGCCGAAGCCGCCGGCGATGACGCTGATGAAGTTGCGGTTCATCGCCCGGCACATGATGTAGGACAGGATCGCGCCCGAGCTGCCCACCAGCGCGCCGACGACGATCAGCAGGTCGTTGCTCAGCATGAAGCCGGTGGCGGCAGCCGCCCAGCCCGAGTAGCTGTTGAGCATCGAGACGACGACCGGCATGTCGGCGCCGCCGATCGCCATCACCATGTGCACGCCGAACAGCAGCGCGATGACCGTCATCACGATCAGCGGCAGCATGCCGGCCTGGATGTCGTGGGCCTGCAGGAAGACGCGGCCGAACCAGATCACGACCAGCAGCCCGGCCAGGTTCAGCCAGTGGCGCGCCGGCAGCAGCAGCGGCTTGCCGCCGATCTTGCCGGAGAGCTTGCCGAAGGCGATCACCGAACCGGAGAACGTGATCGCGCCGATCAGGATGCCGATGTAGATCTCGACCTCGTGGATCGTCTTCTCGGCCGGCGTCGGGAACACGGTCGAGGTGTCGACGTAGCTCGCGAAGCCGACCAGGCACGCCGCCAGGCCGACCAGGCTGTGCATCGCCGCGACGAGCTCGGGCATCTGCGTCATCTGCACCTTCTTGGCGGCATACAGGCCGATGCCCGCGCCGAGCACGAGGGCGCCGACGATCCACGGCACGCCGGCCGCGGTGACGCGCGGTCCGAGCACGGTGGCCAGCACCGCGATCGTCATGCCGACGATGCCGAACAGGTTGCCGCGGCGCGCGGTCTCCGGGTGCGACAGCCCGCCCAGGCTGAGGATGAACAGGACGATGGCGCCGATGTAGGCGACGGTGGCGAGACCCTGGCTCATGACCGACCCCCGTCCTTACTTGCGGAACATGTCGAGCATGCGCCGCGTCACCGCGAAGCCGCCGAACATGTTGATGGCCGTCAGCGCCAGCGCCAGCACCGCCAGGCCCAGGATCAGCCCGGAGGGCCGGTCGCCCGACGCGGCGTCCAGCGGCGGCGCGACCTGGATCAGCGCGCCGATCGCGATGATCGACGAGATCGCGTTGGTCACGCTCATCAGCGGCGTGTGCAGCGACGGCGTCACGTTCCAGATCACCATGTAGCCGACGAAGCAGGCCAGCACGAAGACCGTGAAGTGCGACAGGAAGCTCGCCGGGGCATACATCCCCACCAGCGCGAACAGGGCGGCGCCGATGGCGAACACGATGGCCACCGATTTGGCCGACATCGGTGCGCCGGCGCCGTGGCCATGTCCCTTGGGTGCGGCAGCCACGGCGGCGGCCTTCGGTTTCGGCGGTGGTGCCGGCATCTGGATCGGCGGCGCCGGCCAGGTCACCTCGCCGTCCTTGATGACCGTGAGGCCGCGAATCGCGTCGTCGTCGAAGTTGACGTCGACGGTGCCGTCCTTGGCCTTGCACAGGTCCTCGGTCAGGCGCAGCAGGTTGTTCGAGTACAGCGTCGACGACTGCTTGGCCAGCCGGCTCGCGAGGTCCGTGTAGCCGACAATCGTCACGCCGTGCTTGACGACGGACTGGCCGGGCTCGGTGAGCTCGCAGTTGCCGCCCTGCTCGGCCGCCATGTCGACGATCACGCTGCCGGGTTTCATCGACCGCACCATCTCGGCGGTGATCAGCTTGGGCGCCGGCTTGCCCGGGATCAGCGCGGTCGTGATGATGATGTCGGCCTGCTTGGCCTGCTCGGCGTACATCGCGCGCTGCGCGGCCTGGAAGCCCTCGCTCATGACCTTGGCGTAGCCGCCGCCGCCCGAGCCTTCCTCCTCGTAGTCGACCTTGACGAACTCGCCGCCGAGCGAGACGACCTGGTCGGCGACCTCGGCGCGGGTGTCGTTGGCGCGCACGATGGCGCCCAGGTTGGCGGCGGTGCCGATGGCCGCCAGGCCGGCGACGCCGGCGCCGGCGATGAAGACCTGGGCCGGCGGGATCTTGCCCGCGGCGGTGACCTGACCGTTGAAGAAGCGGCCGAAGGCGCTGGCCGCCTCGATCACCGCACGGTAGCCGCTGACGCCGGCCATCGAGGTCAGCGCGTCCATCTTCTGCGCGCGCGAGAGTTGGCGCGGCAGCGCGTCGATGGCCAGCACGGTGGCCTTCCTGGCCGCCAGCAGCTTCATCAGCTCGGGGTTCTGCGCCGGCCAGACGAAGCCGACCAGCATGCCGCCCTCGCGCATCAGCGCCACCTCGTCGGCGCTCGGGGGGCGCACCTTGAAGACGATGTCGCTGCCGGCCCAGAGTGCGGCGGCCGTGTCGACGACCTCGGCGCCGGCGGCGCGGTAGGCCTCGTCGGCGAAGTTGGCGGCGTCGCCGGCGCCGCGTTCGACGGCGACCGTGAAGCCGAGCTTGATCAGCTTGGCGACCACGTCGGGCACGGTCGCGACGCGCTTCTCGCCGTCGAAGGTCTCCTTGGGAACCCCTATCCGCAATGCCATGTGCTCTCTCCTCGTTG
>CALJUI010000186.1 GCA_937975735.1 uncultured Rubrivivax sp. | reverse complement strand
GTGGCCCGGCGAGCCCGGCCCGCCGCCCCGATGCCGGCCACGCCACCCGCGGCCGCGGTTGAGGTTGCGGCGCTCCGCCTGCCCTCCGCGGTCGCGATCGACTTCGCGTGGCGCCGCGGCGACCGGCATGGCGCCGCCCGGCTCGAGGGCCGGGTCGCCGACGGGCGCTACGAACTGCAGCTGGAGGGCCGCCTCGACGACCGCCCGGCGCTGCGCTGGCACAGCCAGGGCACGGTCGACGAGCAGGGCCTCGCGCCCGAGCGCTTCGTCGCGCAGCGCGGGCGACGTCCGGCGCAGGCGGTGAACTTCGACCGCGAGCTGGGCCGGGTGCGCTTCTCGGCGACCACCGCGGCCGTGCCGCTGACCCCGGGCATGCAGGACCGCCTGAGCTGGCTGCTGCAGCTGCCGGCCCTCGTCGACGCCGAGCCGTCGCTGCGCCAGGCCGGCGCCCGCGTCCGGCTGGCGATGGTCGACGTGCGCGGCGAGGCCGGGCCCTGGGACTTCGAGGTCCGCGGCCTCGAGGCGGTCGACCTCGCCGACGGGCAGTCCGTCGACGCGCTGCTGCTGGTCCGGCGAAGCCCCCGCCCCTACGACACCGAGGTCGCGGTCTGGCTCGACCCGGCGGCCGGGCACCTGCCGGTGCGGCTGCGCCTGTCGACGCCCGAAGGCGGCGAGACCGCGGAGTTCCTTCGACACTGAGGTGGCGCTTGAAATGCGCCCCGGTCGGTCCCATCTGCATTTCAAGGAGTTCACTCATGCAGATGCTGTACAACTCGGACCACTACGTGGTCGTCCAGTTCGACGTGCCGGCGCAGCCCGACACGGCGGCCGGCGCCGAGCGTCCGGCCCGCGGCGGCTTCGAGATCGTCGACAAGCTCGCCCGGCGCGAGATCTACATCGAAGGCGTGGTGGCCGATGGCTTCCGCCAGCGCGTCGAGGCATTGGTCGAGACCGGTTCGACGCCGGAGGACCTCGACGCCTTCATCGCGACCTACACCCAGCTCGCCCGGCAACCCGTCACGCTGCACTGATCCCCCGGCCCCGGGGGGGCGACGCGGCTCAAGCGCCGACCGGTGCCCGCCGATAAGGGCTGGATGTTGCCCGCCTCCCTCGGTCTGTCCGTCGAACTCCTGCTGGCCGTCGTGATCGCCACGGTGGTCGTGGCCGCGGCGGCCGTCGGGCTGTGGTGGCGCCAGCGCCGCCGCGCGTTGTCGCTGGCCACCTCGCTGGCCGACGCCAGCCAGCACCTGAGCGCCGGCAGCTTCGACCAGCGCACCGGCCTGGTGCCGCGCGAGGCCTTCGACGCCGCGCTCGAGATCGCGACCTCCCGCTGCGATCGTGACAAACGCACGCTGTGCGTGCTGTTTATCGATCTCGACGGCTTCGACAGCGTCAACGAGACCCTGGGCCACAGCGCCGGCGACGCGGTGCTCTACCAGTACGCACTGCGCGTGAAGCAGTCCGCGCCCGAGCGGTCGGTGGCGATGCGCTTCGGCGCGGACCAGATCGTGCTGATGTTCGAAGGCGGTGTCGAGACCGGCCGCGACCTGGCGCTCAAGCTCGTCGAGGCGATGGCCCGGCCGTTCGACGCCGGCCCGGACCACCCGGTGACGCTGAGCGTGTCGGTCGGCGTTGCCGGCTACCCGGTGCACGGCGCGCGCTCGCTGCTCGTGTCCTACGCCAGCACCGCGGCGCGCGCGGTCAAGCAGGCCGGCGGCGGCGCCCATGCGGTGTTCGACCCCAAGGTCGTAGTCGACGTGCACGAGCGCGCCAGCCTGCTCGGCGAACTGCGCCAGGCGATCCGCAAGGGCGAGCTCGAGCTGTTCTACCAGCCGAAGATCGACTCGCGCAGCCTGCAGATCACCGCCGCCGAGGCCCTGCTGCGCTGGCGCCATCCGGTGCGCGGCATCGTCAGCCCGGGCGAGTTCATCCCGCTGGCCGAGCGACACGGCCTGATCGGCCAGATCGGCAACTGGGTCATCGACGAGGCCTGCCGCCAGGCCGGCGTCTGGCGCCGCGCCGGGCTGCGCATGCGCGTGGCGATCAACCTGTCGGCCTACCAGATGCGCCAGGACGACTTCGTCGACCGGCTGCTCGGCGCGCTGGCCCAGCATCAACTGCAGCCCGACCGGTTCACCGTCGAGATCACCGAGTCGCTGGCGCTGGAGAACACCCACGCCACGCAGCACACCTTCGCCCGCCTGCGCGACGCCGGCCTGCACGTGGCGATCGACGACTTCGGCGCCGGCCAGACCAGCATCGCCTACCTGCGCGAACTGCCGGCGTCCGAGCTCAAGCTCGACATCTCGCTGGTGCGCGACCTCGAGGAGAGCCCGGAAGCACGCACGATCGCCGAGGCGATGATCAACCTCGCCCATGCGCTGAAGCGACGGGTGGTCGCCGAAGGCGTCGAGACCGAGGCCCAGCGCGACCTGCTCGTGCTGATGGGCTGCGACGAGCTGCAGGGCTTCCTGTTCGCGCGGCCGATGTCGGCCAAGGGCCTGGGCCTGTGGGCGATGGACGAACGGCCGAAGCCCAGCCAGCGTTTCCGCGCCTCGCTGTTCAAGGAAACGATGCCCGCCCCGCGCGGCTGAGCGCCTTCCTACAATGGCGGCATGACCGCCCCGACCCCTGCCGACTACACGCGCGGCGCCGCGCTGCCGGCGCTGCTGCAGCAGCGCATCGTGATCATCGACGGCGCGATGGGCACGATGATCCAGCGCCACCGGCTCGAGGAGGCCGATTTCCGCGGCGAGCGCTGGCGCGACCATCCGAAGGACCTGAAGGGCAACAACGACGGCCTGGTGCTGACGCGCCCGGACGTGATCCGCGCGATCCACGACGCCTACCTGGCGGCCGGCGCCGACCTGATCGAGACCAACACCTTCGGCGCGACTTCGATCGCGCAGGAGGACTACGGCCTGGCCGGCTTCGCGCGCGAGATGAACGTCGCCGCGGCGCGCATCGCCCGCGAGGCGGTCGACGCGGTGTCGACGCCGGCGCATCCGCGCTTCGTCGCCGGCGCGCTGGGGCCGACGCCGCGCACCGCGAGCATCAGCCCGGACGTCAACGACCCCGGCGCGCGCAACACGAGCTTCGACGAACTGCGCGACGCCTACCGCGAGCAGGCCGAGGGCCTGCTCGAGGGCGGCTGCGACCTGTTCCTGGTCGAGACGATCTTCGACACGCTCAACGCCAAGGCGGCGATCTTCGCGCTCGACGAACTGATGGAAGCCAGCGGCGAGCGGCTGCCGGTGATCGTCTCCGGCACCGTCACCGACGCCTCCGGCCGCATCTTGAGCGGCCAGACCGTCAGCGCGTTCTGGCACTCGGTGCGCCACGCGCGGCCGATCGCGGTCGGCCTGAACTGCGCCCTCGGCGCGGCCTTGATGCGGCCCTACATCGAGGAGCTGTCGCGCATCGCCGGCGACACCTTCATCAGCTGCTACCCGAACGCCGGACTGCCCAACCCGATGAGCGAGACCGGCTTCGACGAGACGCCGCCGGTCACCGCCGCGCTGATCGAGGACTTCGCGAGGAGCGGCTTCGTCAACATCGTCGGCGGCTGCTGCGGCACGACGCCCGAGCACATCGCGGCGATTGCCGCGAAGGTCTCCGCCTACCGACCGCGGCACCGGCAGGATCCGCTGTTCAGCGGCCTGCTGGCGGCCTGAGGCGCCGTCCGAACGCCGGACCCGATGCCTCCGGTCCGCGCCCTGCTGCTGACCGACGTCGTGGACAGCACGCAGCTGTCCGAGCGCCTCGGCGACGCGGCGATGGCGGGCGTCTGGACCGAGCACGACCGCGTGGCCCGCGCCCTGTTGCCGCAGTGGCGCGGCCGCGAGATCGACAAGACCGACGGCATGCTGCTGCTGTTCGAGCGCGCCGACGACGCGGTCCACTACGCGCAGGCCTACCACCGGGCGCTGGGGTCGATGGCGGTGCCGCTGCGCGCGCGCGCCGGCCTTCACGTCGGGCCGGTGCTGCTGCGCGAGAACCCGGCCGACGACGTGCGCCGCGGCGCCAAGCCGCTGGAGGTCGACGGCATGGCCAAGCCCACTGCGGCGCGGGTGATGGCGCTGGCCGCCGGCGGGCAGACGCTGCTGACCCCGCAAGCGCGCGAGGCCCTCGGCGAGTCGACCTGGTCGCTGGCGAGCTGCGGGCACTGGGTGCTCAAGGGTGTCGCCGAACCGGTCGAGCTGTTCCGGGTCCTTGCCGACACCGACCCGGGCACACCGCCGCCCGACGCCGACAAGGCCTACCGCGTCGTCCGGCGCGGCGAGCGCTGGGTGCCGGTGCGCGAGATCCCGAACAACCTGCCGCAGACCTCGACCAGCTTCATCGGCCGCGAGCGCGAGCTCGACGACGTCAAGCGCCTGCTCGCCGGGTCGCGGCTGCTCACGCTGACCGGCATGGGCGGCCTCGGCAAGACCCGGCTGTCGCTGCAGGCCGCCGAGGAACTCAAGGCGCTGTTCCCGGACGGGGCCTGGTTCCTCGACCTCGCGCCGATCCGCGATCCGTCGCTCGTCGCCGACGAGGCGGCGCGCGTGCTCGGCGTCGCCGAGGAGCCGGGGCAGCCGCTGCTCACCTCGCTCGGCCGCCATCTGCAGCCCAAGCGCCTGCTGCTGATCCTCGACAACTGCGAGCACCTGCTGGCAGCCTGCGCCGAGCTGGCGCACGTGCTGCTGCAGGCCGCGCCCGACCTTCGCCTGATGGCGTCGAGCCGCGAGGTGCTGCATGTGCCCGGCGAGCAGGTCTACCCGATCCTGCCGCTACCGCTGCCGCGCCCGGGCGACGACCTCGACGCACTGGGCCGGTCGACCGCGGTGCGGCTCTTCGTCGACCGGGCGCAGCGCCACAAGCCCGGCTTCACGCTCACCGCCGCCGAGGCGCCGGCGGTCGCCGACCTGGTCGCGCAGCTCGAGGGCATCCCGCTTGCGCTCGAACTGGCCGCGGCGCGCGTGCGGTCGCTGTCGGTGGCCGACATCCATCGCCGCCTGAAGGACCGCTACAAGCTGCTGACCGGCGGCGACCGCGTGCTGCAGCAGCGCCAGCAGACCCTGCGCGCGCTGGTCGACTGGTCGTACGAACTGCTGACGCCGGACGAGCAGATCGCGCTGAACCGGCTCGGCGTGTTCGCCGGCGGTTTCGACCTCGACGCCGCCGAAGCCGTCTGCGGTGTCGAGCCGCTGGAGCCCGACGGCGTGCTGGACCTGCTCGGCTCGCTGATCGACAAGTCGCTGGTGATGCCCGACGACAGTGGCGGGTCGACGCGCTACCGAATGCTCGAGACGATCCGCGAGTACGCCCGCGCCAAGCTCGGCGACGACGAGGCGTCGACCGCGGCGCGGCACGGGCTGCACTACTTCGAACTCGCCAAGCAGGCGGCGCGCGGCCTGCACGGGCCGGAGCAGGCGGGCTGGGTGGAACGGCTGGAGACCGAGATCGACAACCTGCGCGCGGCGATGGACCTGGCGCTGGCCGGCGGCATGGACCCGTTCATCGCGGTCAAGCTGCCCTATGCCCTGCTCGGCTTCTGGCTGCTGCGCGGCTACGCGACCGAAGGACGTGCGCGCGTCAAGGCCGCGCTCGCGCTGCCGGCGGTGCGCGGATCGGACATCGCGCAGGCGCACGCGCTGTACGCCGGCGCCGGACTGGCGACGAGTCAGGGCGACCATGCCGAGGCGCAGCGCATGCTCGAGGACAGCCTCGCGCTGCGGCGCCGACTGGGGCAGCCGGTCGACATCGCGATGACGCTGTCGACGCTGACCCTGAGCCGCCTGCAGGCCGGCGACGCGGCGCGGGCGCGCGCCGGCGAGGAGGAGGCGCTGGCGCTGTTCCGGCAGAGCGGCGACCGCATCGGCGAGGCGATCGGGCTGCTGCACCTGGCGCAGGTGGCGCTGTGGACGGAGGCCGACGACGAGGCCGAGGCCCGCTTGTCCGAATGCCTTGCGCTGGCGCGCGAGATCGAGCATCTGGAGGTCGAGGCCGACTGCGAGCGGGCCCTTGCCGAACTGCACTTCCAGCGGGACCGGATCGATCTCGCGCGTGGCCACGCGCAGCGCGGCTGGGCGATCTGCCACGATGCCGCCGACAAGCATGGGGAAGCGAGTGCGCAGAGCTGGCTGGCGAGGATCGCGCTCGCCGAGGGCGAGTTGGCGGCCTCGCGCGAGGCGCTGGTGCCGGCGATCGCGGTGTTCCGCGAAGGCGGCATGGTCGACGAGCTGATGGCGTCGCTGGAGGTGTTGGCCGGCCTGGCCGCCGCGCGCGGCGAGCCGGCGCTGGCGCGTCGCGTCGCAGCTGCGGTCGACGGCACCCGCACGAGGCTGGCGCTGGCACGTTCGCCACGCGAGGCCCGCCGCTGGGCGGCGCAGGTGGAGATCTGGCGCGCTGCGGCGCCCGCCGGGGACGGCGGCGACGCTAGCGAGCTGTCGCTCGACGCGCTGATCGAGCAGGCGCTGCAGGTGGCGGCGCCCGGCGGGTGAGCGCGAGCGCCGCCAGCGCGGCCAGCAACAGGAGCGCCGGGCTCGGCGCCGGCACCGGTATCGGCTCGTCGACGCGGAAGACGCGCAGCGTGGCCGGATAGCGCAGACCGTCGTTGGCGCCGCCCAGGCAGTTCGGGCTGCCGGTGCCGGCGATGTCGCAGGCGTCGTTCCGCCAGTACAGCCGCACGCCGCTGTAGTCCACCCCCGGCGCGAGCGGCTGGTCGATGACGAACTGCGGTGCGAACAGGTTCGCCCCGCTGGGGCCGAACAGCGGATGCCCGGCGGCGGCGGCGAAGAACGGGAACCGCTCGGTGCCGAGGTAGGACAACGCCCCGCCGATGAATTGCAGCTGCAGGATCGACGTGCCGGCGAGATCGGGCTCCAGCCAATCGACCTGCCCGATGTCGACCGTCGGCGCGCCGACGTCGTAGAAGACGACCTGGGCATTCAGCAGCCGTGCCGCGCCGCCGCAATCCGGCGTGTTGTCGATCGTCACCGAGCCGCTGCGGAGACAGCCGTCGGGCACGAAGAAGGTGGCCGAGCCCTTCCACCCGAGACCGGGGAAGTCGGCACCGAAGGTCGGATCCCAGACACCGGTATAGATCGCCGCTGCCGCCGGCCCTCCGGCGCCCAGCGTTGCCGCGGCGAGCAGCGCGGCACGTGCGGAGCGCTTCAGGCAAATCGACGACACCGGGTTTCTCCTTGTTCTACGGCGGCCATCCAAAGGAGCTAGCAAGTTATGCGCCTCCGGCCGCCTGCAAGGGCAATCGCCCTCGTGGCATCGACGGTGGCTCGATCGGTCGCGCCCGCACGGGGCGCCGAGATGGAAAGGATCCCGACGGTCGGGCCGGCGGCAGATCCGGGGGCCATCCACGCCGGCATTCGCGGCGGCGGCTCAGAGGCTGCCGGTCCGGCGCAGCTTCTCGAGTCGCAGCGCCAGGTGCTGGCGCCGCTCGGCGATGCGTTGCTGCAGCGTGCGGCGCGAAGGCTCGTCGGGGCAGCCGGGCAGCTGGGCCTCGAGCACGGCGATCTCTCGCATCACCTCGACCTCGGGCGGCACGACGCCGGCGTCCTTGAGGATCTTGAAGCCCATGCGCAGCTCGAGCGGCGTCTCGTCGTAGCCGTCGTTCATCTGCATCGGCTTGCCGAAGCTCGGCGCCGCGCGCAGCTCGCCCGATAGGTGCGCATCGTTCAGTGCGCGGCCGATGTCGTCCTCAAGCAGCTGCAGCCGCTGTTCGCGCTTCTCCTGCGGGGTCATGCGCGCACCTCCATCGGGACGCCGATTTGCTCGATCCAGTGGCGGGTCAGCGGGGTCGGCGGCTTGGCCATCAGCCGCTCGTTGAGCAGCGCACGGCCGAGGTCGTGCTGGCGGGCGTGCGCCACCGCCGACAGCAGGGTCTGGTCGATCAGGTCGCGCTGCGCATGGCTGCCGCCGAAGCGCGGCGCGAGCAGCCGGGCGGGCTGCAGCAGCGCGCAGGCGGCGTCGGCGTCGCCACGCGCCAGCGCGAGCACGCCGCGCATCAGCGGCAGGCCGACGTCGCGCGCCATGCGGTGGTTGCTGCGGCGGCCGTCCTCGGCGGTCAGCGCCCGCTCGGGGCAACGGGGGACCCA
>CALJUI010000185.1 GCA_937975735.1 uncultured Rubrivivax sp. | reverse complement strand
GCGACACGTGGGTGACCGGGATCAGCAGCGGCGCGAACTGCTTGCGGCGCCAGGCATTGCCGCCGACCGCCAGCGCGCCCAGGGTGTTGCCGTGGTAGCTCTGCTTGCGGGCGATGAAGTGCTCGCGCTGCGGCTGTCCGATCTCGACGAAGTACTGGCGCGCCATCTTCAGCGCCGCCTCCACGGCCTCGGAGCCGCCGGAGACGAAGTAGACGTGGCTCATGCCCTCGGGCGCGGTCTGGATCAGCCGGTCGCCGAGTTCCTCGGCGACCGCGGTCGTGAAGAAGCTGGTGTGGGCGTGGGCCAGCGCGTCGATGTGCGCGTGCATCGCGGCGATGACAGCCGGGTGGCCGTGGCCGAGGCAGGACACGGCGGCGCCGCCCGAGGCGTCGATGTAGCGCTTGCCCTGGGCGTCCTGGATCTCGACGCCGTGGCCGGCGACGGCGGTGGGGAGCTGCTGGCGCAGATGGCGATGGAAGACGTGGGTCATGACAGGGGCGCTCTCTGGGTCTCGAAGCCGGCCACGGGGCGGGGGGCACGCGCTGCCGGGCGCTCCCAGTACGCCCGGGTCCTGCGCAGGTGTTCCTGCATCCGCCGCAGCCGGGCGGCGGTCTGGGCGCCGCCGCGCTCGGCGACGCTGGCGAGCAGCGCCTCGGCGAGCGCCTCGGCGCCGGTGACCGACTGGAAGAAGGAGCTGGTCGCGGTCTCGAACAGCAGCACGTGGTGCGCGCGCCGCGCGATCGGCGACAGCGCGCCGTCGGTCAGCGCGACCACGGTGGCGTGCTGGTCGTGGGCGAGCTGCACGCCCTCGACCGTCTGGCGCGAGTACGGTGACTGGCTGATCGCCACCAGCACGTCGTCGCGCCCCAGGCGGGTGATCTGGTCGGCCATCGTGCCGCCGAGGTCGTTGATCAGCACGCCGTTGGCGGCCAGCAGGCCGAACACGTAGTGCATGTGGAAGGCCACGCCGTGGCACACGCGCATGCCGAGGAAGTACACGGTGCGCGCCTGCAGCAGCGCGTCGGCGGCGTCGTGCAGCGCCTCGGCCGAGTTCAGCGACAGCGCCGAGGTCACGTTGGTCTGCTGCAGCGCGTTGAGCTGGTCCGCCACGCCGCGGGACGACGCGCCGGAGGTCGAGGCCGGGCGGCGCCCGCCGGCCATCGGCAGGCCGCCGGCGAGATGCTTGACGAAGGGCTGGCGCAGCGCCTCGAAGCCGTCGAAGCCGAGCCGCTGCGCCAGCCGCGTCATCGTCGCCGGCGAGACGCCGGCCTCGCGGGCCGAGGTGCGCATCGAATGCAGCGCCAGTGCCGCATGGTGCGTCTGCAACCAGCGCGCGGCGCGCTGCAACTCGGGACTGAGCGACTCGAAGGCCTGCTCGATCAGCTGCTGGACGGCGTCGGGCGACATGGCGGGTGGAGGCTGGGAATGATTCAACACTTGTTTCAACCATAGTTCGTTGATGCATTTGTTGCAATCCCGGGTTTTCCCGGGACCCGGTCCCGGTCGCGGCGGTGTCGCCTACAGTGACGGGCATGGACGCGCCCACCGATGACTGATCGCGACGCCACGCTGCGCCGCATCCTGAGCGAGAGCCGCCGCATCGCGGTGGTCGGGCTGTCGGCCGAGTGGCACCGGCCCAGCCACTTCGTCGCGAAGTACCTCCAGCAGCATGGCTACGAGGTGCTGCCGGTCAATCCGCGCTACGCGGGCGAGTCGGTGCTCGGCCTGCGCTGCCACGCCAGCCTGGACCAGATCGACGGCCCGATCGACCTGGTCGACGTGTTCCGCCGCAGCGAGGACGTGCTGCCGATCGCCCGCGACGCGGTGCGCCTGGGCGCGAAAGGGCTGTGGCAGCAGATCGGCGTCGCCAACGCCGAGGCCGACGCGCTGGTGCGCGCCGCCGGGCTGGACTCGGTGATGGACCGCTGCACGAAGATCGAACACGCGCGGCTGTTCGGCGGGCTGCACTGGGTCGGCGTCGACACGGGCATCGTGTCCGCGCGGCGGAGGCCGGCACCGTGAGCGAGCGGCGGTTCCACCCCGAGACGCTGGCCATCCACGCCGGCCAGGTGCCCGACGCCGCCACCGGCGCCCGCGCGCTGCCGATCTACCAGACGACCAGCTTCGTCTTCGACAGCGCCGACCATGCGGCCAGCCTGTTCAACCTGCAGACCTTCGGCAACGTCTATTCGCGGCTGTCGAACCCGACCGTCGCGGCGCTCGAGGAACGGGTCGCCGCGCTCGAGGGCGGCCGCGCCGGGGTGGCCTGCGCCAGCGGCATGGCGGCCGAGGCGGTGGCCCTGACGACGCTGCTGCAGTCGGGCGACCACGTCGTCGCCGCCGGCGCGCTGTACGGCGGCAGCGTGACGATGCTGGCGGTGAACCTGCGCAAGTTCGGCATCGAGACGAGCTTCGTCGACGCGTCCGACCCGGCCGCCTTCGCCGCCGCGATGCGGCCGGCGACGCGCGCGGTGTTCGCCGAGACGCTGGGCAACCCGAGCCTGGTGGTGCTGGACATCGCCGCGGTCGCCGAGGTCGCGCACGCGCACGGCGTGCCGCTGATCGTCGACAACACCGTGCCCAGCCCCTTCCTGTGCAACCCGATCGCGCACGGGGCCGACCTCGTCGTGCATTCGGCCACCAAGTACCTCGGCGGGCACGGCACCACGCTGGCCGGCGTGATCGTCGAGAGCGGGCGTTTTCCCTGGGACAACGGCAAGTTCCCGGGCATGACCGAGCCCTCGCCGGGCTACCACGGCGTGCGCTTCTACGAGACCTTCGGCGACTTCGGCTTCACGATGCGCTGCCGCATGGAGGCGCTGCGCGTGTTCGGCGCGGCGCTGTCGCCGAGCAGCGCCTGGCAGATCCTGCAGGGCGTCGAGACGCTGCCGCTGCGCATGGAGCGGCACTCCGCCAATGCACTGGCCGTGGCGCGCTTCCTGCGGGGCGACCCGCGCGTTCGCTGGGTCAACTACCCGGGTCTGCCGGACCATCCGCAGCATGCGCTGCTGCAGCGCCAGATGCGCGGCGCCTCCGGATTGCTGGCCTTCGGCGTGCAAGGTGGGGAGGCGGCCGGCGTGCGCTTCATCGAGTCCGCACGGTTCATGAGTCACCTCGTCAACATCGGCGACACGCGCACGCTGATCAGCCACCCGGCGAGCACCACGCACCGCCAGCTCGACCCGGCACAGCAGCTGGCCGCCGGCGTGCCGCCCGACATGATCCGGATCTCGGTCGGGCTGGAGCATGTCGACGACATCCTGTGGGACATCGACCAGGCCCTGGCCGCGGCGGCCGGCGCCTGAGCCGCTATCCTGAACCCAGGTGGGAGCCGCCGTGACCTCGATCTACGACCAGCAGCTGGGCCGCCAGCCGGCCAACTTCACCGCGCTGACGCCGGTCAGCTTCGTCGAGCGCAGCGCCGAGGTCTTCGGCGACCTGCCCGCAGTGCTGCACGGCGCGCGGCGCTACGACTGGGCCACGCTGCGCGAGCGCTCGGCGCGGCTGGCAGCGGCGCTGCGCGCGCTCGGCGTCGGCCGCGGCCACACGGTCAGCGTGATGCTCGCCAACACGCCGGAGATGATCGAGGCGCACTACGCGGTGCCGGCGCTGGGCGCGGTGCTGAACACGCTCAACGTGCGGCTCGACGGCGCGCTGCTGGCCTGGCAGATGGCGCATTGCGAGGCCGACGTGGTGATCACCGACCGCGAGTTCGCGCCGGCGATGGCGCAGGCGCTCGAGTTGCTGCGCACGACGCACCGGCGCACGCCGGTGGTGGTCGACGTGTGCGACAGCGAGTACCTCGGCGCCGGCGACCGGCTCGGGGACCACGAGTACGAGGCCTGGCTGGCCGCCCACGCACCGCTGCCGCGGCTCGAGGGCCCGGCCGACGAGTGGGACGCGATCGCGGTGAGCTACACCAGCGGCACCACCGGCGACCCGAAGGGCGTCGTCACCCACCACCGCGGTGCCTACCTGAATGCGGTGTGCAATGCGGCGACCTGGACCATGCCGCACTTCCCGCGCTACCTGTGGACGCTGCCGATGTTCCACTGCAACGGCTGGTGCTTCCCCTGGACGGTGGCGATGCTCGGCGGCACTCACGTGTGCCTGCGGCGGGTCGACGCGGCGTCGATCCTCGGGGCGATCCGCCGCCATCGCGCCGACCACTACTGCGCCGCGCCGATCGTGCACAACCTGATCGCCAATGCCGATCCGGCGCTGCTCGAGGGGCTGAGCCACGGCGTGCGCGGCATGGTCGCCGGCGCCGCGCCGCCGGCGTCGATGATCGAAGGCATGGCGCGCATCGGCTTTCACATCACCCATGTCTACGGCCTGACCGAGGTCTACGGCCCGGCCTCGGTGGCCGTGCAGCGCCCCGAGTGGGCGGCGCAGGAACTGGCCGAACAGGTGCGGCTGAACGGGCGGCAGGGCGTGCGCTACGCGCTGCAGGAGGGCATGACGGTGATGGATCCGCAGACCATGACCGAGGTGCCCGCCGACGGCCGCACGCTGGGCGAGATCATGTTCCGCGGCAACATCGTGATGAAGGGCTACCTGAAGAACCCCGATGCCACCGCCAAGGCCCTCGCCGGCGGCTGGTTCCACACCGGCGACCTGGCGGTGATGGAGCCCGACCGCTACGTGAAGATCAGGGACCGCAGCAAGGACGTGATCATCTCCGGCGGCGAGAACATCAGCTCGATCGAGGTCGAGGACGCGCTGTACCGTCACCCCGCGGTGCAGGCCTGCGCGGTCGTCGCGCAGCCGGACCCGAAGTGGGGCGAGACCCCGCTGGCCTACGTCGAACTCAAGCCCGGCGCGAGCGCGACGGCGCAGCAGCTGACCGAGCACTGCCGTGCCCACCTGGCGGCGTTCAAGGTGCCGCGCGCCTTCCGCTTCGAGGAGATCCCGAAGACCGCGACCGGCAAGATCCAGAAGTTCCAGTAGCGTGACCTCGCCCGAAGCGTGAGCGCGATCGAGTAGGAGACCCCATGTCGTCCGAAGTCCAAGCCCTGGTGCTGCGCGAGCGCGACCCGCGCGGCGTGATCACGTTGACGCTGAACCGCCCGCAGGCCTTCAATGCGCTGTCGGAGGCGATGCTCGAGGCGCTGCAGGCCGCGCTCGACGCGGTGGCTGCCGACGATGGCGCGCGGGTGGTCGTGATCGCCGCTGCGGGCAAGGCCTTCTGCGCCGGCCACGACCTCAAGGAAATGCGCGCCGAGCCGTCGCAGGCCTACTACGAGCGCCTGTTCGCGCAGTGCGGCCGAATGATGATGACGATCCAGAAGCTGCCGGTGCCGGTGATCGCCAAGGTTCAGGGCATCGCCACCGCCGCCGGCTGCCAGCTGGTCGCGATGTGCGACCTGGCGGTGGCGTCGAGCGAGGCGCGCTTCGCGGTCAGCGGCGTCAACCTGGGCCTGTTCTGCTCGACGCCGAGCGTGGCGCTCAGCCGCAACCTGCCGCGCAAGGCGGCGTTCGAGATGCTGGTCACCGGCGAGTTCATCGACGCGCCCAAGGCCCAGTCGCTGGGCCTGGTGAACCGCGTCGCGGCACCCGAGCAGCTCGACGAGGCCGTGCGCGCGCTCACCGACTTGATCTCCGTCAAGCCGCGTGTCGCGCTCGCGATGGGCAAGGCGCTCTTCTACCGCCAGCTCGAGCACGGCATCGAGGCCGCCTACGACGACGCCGGCCGCACGATGGCCTGCAACATGATGGACGAAGCCGCGCTCGACGGCGTGCAGGCCTTCATCGACAAGCGCGCGCCGAAGTCGCGCGGCGCTTGAGCTGGCCTCAGAGCGCGGTCAGCGTGCCGCGGAAGGTGTAGCCGACCCGCGGCTCGGCGCGCAGCGGCACGGTCGCGCGCGAGGCCTGCTCGATGCGCCGGCGCAGCCGGTAGATCGCCGCATGCAGGATGTTGTCGGCCTCGGCGTCCGGGTCGCGGCCGAGCCGGGTGCACAGCGTGGCGCGCGTGACGACGTCGTTGCCGGCGCTGACGAAGCACTCGACCAGCGTGAGGTCGGTGTCGCTCAACTCGACGCGCACCGCGTCGGGCGTGATCAGCGTGCGCGCGCCGCGGTCCAGTCGCCAGACGTCGGCCTGCGCCCGCGCCGCTTCGACGCGGCGCCAGATCGCCGAGATGGCCAGCGCCACCTGCTCGAGCCGGACCGGCTTCATCAGGTGCATGTCGGCACCGGCCTGCAGCACGACGTCGAAGACCTTGGCGTCGGCGCGGCCCGACACGACCAGCACGCCGGCCCAGCCCTTGCGGCGGATCAGGCGCACCAGGTCCTCCCCGTCGATGCCGGGCAGCATCAGGTCGAGGATGTAGAAGTCGAAGTCGAAGGCCCCCTGCGCGGTCAGGAAGGAATCGCCGTCGCGGAACACGCGCACGTCGATGCCCAATCCGCGCAGGTGATCGGCGAGGTAGCGCGCGAAGTCGGCGTCGTCCTCGACGAGGGCCAGCGTTCGCGGCAGTGCGACGACGGGCGCGGTCGCGGGCGGGTCTTGAGCGAGGGCAGCGACATTCATACCCGGTATGGTAGCGCTGCCAACTGACGACGGCTGACACCGCGCTTGCGGGGGGATCAGCGCGCCAGGCCCTGGGGGATCGTCAGCCGCACGACGTTCGGCTGCCCCGCGCCGCGCGGCAGCACCGCGACGTCGCCGCCGTGCAGCGTGGCGACGCGCTGCACGATGTACAGGCCGAGCCCGGCCCCCGTCCGGTTGTAGGCGTTCGAGCCTCGCACGCCCTTGTCGAACACCTGCGCCAGCAGCTCGCGAGGGAACCCCGGACCCTCGTCGACGACGTCGAACAGCACGGCGAGCGGGTCGTCGGAATCCGTGATCCGAAGCACCACCGGCGTGCCGGCCGGCGCGTAGGCCAGCGCGTTGTTGAGCAGGTTCGACAGCGCCAGCCGCATCAGGTTGGCCTGCACCTGCACGGTGTGGGCGCCGGCCCGGCGGTCGACGCGCACGCGCTCGCGCTGGGTCAAGTCGATGTCGTGCAGCACCAGCGCGGTCAAGGTGTCGACGTCGGTGTCGGAGAAGGCCTGGGTGTCGCCGGCGACGAGCAGCGAGGCGGCGGCCAGCGCGTTGTTCAGGGCCCCGATCACCTGGGCCAGCACGGTCTCGGCGCGGGCCAGCGGGGGCAGGCCCTGGCCGCTGCGGGCGAGTGCCTTCGCGGCGCTCTGCAACGCGGCCGATGCGTTGTTCAGCGGCTGCCGGATCTCGTGCGCGAGGAACTGCACGATCTCGCCTTCGAGCCGGCTGCGCTCCTCGTGCGCGGCGGCCAGCGCGCGGGCCTGCGCCAGTTCGCGCCGGGCGATGTCGTGCAGGCGGCGCTGCTCGGTGACGTCCTGGACCGTGCCGCGCAGGCGCAGGGTCCGGCCCTTCGGGTCGGTCTCGGCCTCCCCCTGCACCAGCAACCAGCCGCGCCGGCCGCTGGCGTGCACGAACTCGAGCTCGAGCAGGAAGGGCGCGCCCGAGCTGACGCAGGTCTCGACCGCGGCCCGCAGCCGCTCGAAGGACTCGGGCACGTAGAGGCGATCGTGCTCGGACCAGGCCGGGGGCCAGCGGCGAGGGTCGAGGCCGAAGATGCGGTAGAGCTCGGTGCTCCAGGTCACGAAGTCACCGTCGATGACCCAGGACCAGCTGCCCACGCGCGCCATCTGCTGGGCCTTGGCGATCTCGCGCTGGCTCTCCCGCAAGGCCTGCTCGATCTGGTGATGCGCGGTGACGTTGACGGCCTCGCCGATCACCGCATAGGGCGGCTGCCGCCCGCGGCGCACCGGGCGCAGCGTGACGCGGAATCGGTTCGGCAGCCCATCGGCGTCGGGCACTTCGGCATCGAAAGCCTGGGTCTGGCCGGCCGCCGCGGCAGCCACCGCCGCCGCGATCTCGTCGGCGATCGTCGACGCCGGACCCCACAACGCACAGGTGGCGAAGGGCTGCCCGACCACCGCCGCGCGATCGAGCTTCTGCAATTGCAGCGCCGAACGATTGACGTCGGACACCCGGCCGTCGGCGTCGATCCGCACGACGCCGACCGACAGGCCATCGAGCATGTCGAAGCCCGGTGCATCACCGGGCGGGCGGTTCGGCGCGGAGGCCATCGGCGACGCCGGCTCGACGTCCCGGCACTACATGCCGGCGTAGTTCGGTCCGCCGCCGCCTTCGGGCGTGACCCAGACGATGTTCTGCGTCGGGTCCTTGATGTCGCAGGTCTTGCAGTGCACGCAGTTCTGCGCGTTGATCTGCAGCCGCTCGCCCTGGCCGCCTTCGTCGGGCACGAACTCGTAGACGCCGGCAGGGCAGTAGCGGCTCTCCGGTCCGGCATAGCGTGCCCGGTTGACCTGCACCGGCACCGTCGCATCCTTGAGCGTCAGGTGCGCCGGCTGGTTCTCCTCGTGGTTGGTGTTGCTGATGAAGACCGAACTCAGGCGGTCGAAGGTCAGCACGCCGTCGGGTTTCGGGTAGTCGATGCGCGGCGCCTCGTCGGCCGGGACCAGCATCGCGTGGTCCGGCGTGTCGCGGTGGATCGTCCACGGCGGGCTCTGCATGCCGAGCTTGGGCAGCAGCCACTGCTCGATGCCGGTCATCAGCGTGCCGATCCGGTTGCCTTTCTTGAACCACTGCTTGAAGTTGCGGCTGGCCTTCAGTTCGGCATGCAGCCAGCTCTGCTCGAAGGCGCGGGGGTAGGCGTCGAGTTCGTCGCCCTGGCGGCCGGCCTTGATCGCCTCGGCGGCCGCTTCGGCGGCGAGCATGCCGGTCTTGATCGCCGCGTGGCTGCCCTTGATGCGCGCGGCGTTCAGCGTGCCGGCATCGCAGCCGACCAGCGCGCCACCGGGAAACACCAGCTTCGGCAGGCTCAGCAGGCCGCCGGCGGTGATCGCCCGCGCGCCGTAGCCGATGCGCTTGCCGCCTTCGATGTGGCGGCGGATCGACGGGTGCGTCTTCCAGCGCTGCATCTCCTCGAACGGGCTGAGCCAGGGGTTCGTGTAGTCCAGGCCGGTGACGAAGCCGAGCGTGACGCGGCCGACCTCGAGGTGATACAGGAAGCCGCCGCCATACGTGTGCGCGTCCATCGGCCAGCCCGCGGTGTGCACGACCAGACCGGGCTGGGCCTGCTCGGCCGGCACTTCCCACAGCTCCTTCACGCCGATCGCGTAGCTCTGCGGGTCGCGGCCCTCGTCGAGCTTGTAGCGGGCGATCAGCTGCTTGCCGAGATGGCCGCGCGCGCCCTCGGCGAAGATCGTGTACTTGCCGTGCAGCGCCATGCCGAGCTGGAAGCCGTCGTGCGGCTGGCCGTCCTTGCCGATGCCGAGGTTGCCGGTGGCCACGCCCCGCACGGCGCCGGCGTCGTCGTAGAGCACCTCGGCGGCGGCGAAGCCGGGGAAGATCTCGACGCCGAGCGCCTCGGCCTGCTCGCCCAGCCACTTCGTCACCGCGCCGAGGCTGATCACGTAGTTGCCGTGGTTGTGCAGGCAGT
This sequence comes from uncultured Rubrivivax sp., assembly GCA_937975735.1. Taxonomy (GTDB): domain Bacteria; phylum Pseudomonadota; class Gammaproteobacteria; order Burkholderiales; family Burkholderiaceae_C; genus Rubrivivax. The sequence continues at coordinate 8,831 of CALJUI010000185.1, read as the reverse complement.
TCGGCACCAGCCAGCCCGGGGTGCGACGCGCGCCGCCGGCGTCCAGGAAGAGCACCTCGTCGCCGGTCACCGGCTGGTTCAGCGGTGCGCCCTTGTCCTTCCAGTCCGGCATCAGCTCGTCGATCGCGCGCGGGTCCATCACCGCGCCGCTGAGGATGTGCGCGCCCGGCTCCGAGCCCTTCTCGAGGACCACGACCGACAGCTCCGCGTCGAGCTGCTTGAGCCTGATCGCCGCGGAAAGGCCGGCCGGGCCGGCACCGACGATCACGACGTCGTAGTCCATCGACTCGCGCGGACCGTGTTGGGCCAGCAGTTCCTCGGGCGTCATCGGCGGCTCTCCTGTACGGGTCACGGAGGACGATTCTAAGTGGCGCCGAACCAGCGAATGCGCGTGATATCGTCGGTCGCAGCTTGTTTGGTGTGAGCGCTCGGGAGGCTTCGCGGATGGGGTACGACATCGATCTTTCCGGCCGCGTGGCCATGGTCACGGGGGCGTCCGGCGGGCTCGGCGCGCAGTTCGCGCGCACCCTGGCCCGCGCCGGCGCCGGGGTCGTGCTCGCGGCGCGCCGCATCGAGCGGCTGAAGGACCTGCGTGCCGAGATCGAAGGCGAGGGCGGCGATGCGCACGTCGTCCGGCTCGACGTGACCGACCACGACAGCATCAAGGCGGCGGTGGCCCATGCCGAGACCGAGATGGGCACGATCGACATCCTCGTCAACAACTCCGGCATCAGCACGACGCAGAAGCTGACCGACGTGTCCACCGACGACTACGACCGCATCATGGACACCAACGTGCGCGGCGCCTTCTTCGTCGCGCAGGAGGTCGGCAAGCGCATGATCGCGCGCTCCAAGGGCGCGGCGCCGGGCACCTTCATCGGCGGGCGCATCGTCAACATCGCGTCGATGGCCGGGCTGCGCGTGCTCGGCCAGATCGGCGTGTACTGCATGAGCAAGGCGGCGGTGATCCACATGACCCGCTCGATGGCGCTCGAATGGGGGCGTTTCGGCATCAACGTCAACGCGATCTGCCCGGGCTACATCGACACCGAGATCAACCACCACCACTGGCAGACCGAGGCAGGTCAGAGATTGGTGCAGATGCTGCCGCGCAAGCGCGTCGGCAAGCCCGAGGACCTGGACGCGGTGCTGATGATGCTGTGCGCGAACCAGAGCCACTTCGTCAACGGCGCGGTGATCGCCGCCGACGACGGCTTCGGAGTCTGACCCCTTGCGGGCGTTGACGCCGCTGGAGGCACGCGTGCTCGGCGTGCTGATCGAGAAGCAGCACACGGTGCCCGACACCTACCCGCTGTCGCTGAACGCGCTGACCGCCGGCTGCAACCAGAAGACCGCCCGCCAGCCGGTGATCGAGGCCAGCGAGGCCGAGGTGCTGACCGCGGTCGACGGCCTGAAGTCGCTCAGCCTGGTGTTCGAGGGCAGCGGCAGCCGGGTGGTCAAGTTCGAGCACAACATGGCGCGCGCCCTCGGCCTGCCGTCGCAGGCGGTGGCGCTGCTGGCGGTGCTGATGCTGCGCGGCGCACAGACCTCGGCCGAGCTGCGGCTGAACTGCGAGCGGCTCCACAAGTTCGCCGACATCTCGTCGGTCGAGGGCTTCCTGGAAGAGCTCGCGACGAAGGAGCCGCCGCGCGTGATCCGGCTGCCTCGCGCCGCCGGCGAGCGCGAGCCGCGCTGGGTGCACCTGCTGTGCGGCGACGTCGTCGCGCCGCCCGACGTGGCGCTCGCGCCCGACGCCGGCGGCGTCAGCGCCGGCGAACTGGCGGCGCTGAAGGCCGAGCAGACGCGGCTCGCGGCCGAGGTCGAGCGTCTGTCGGCGCAGCTGGCGCGGCTGGCCGCCGAGCTCGGCGCGCGCATCGATTGATGGAGGCCCCATGCGATTCACGGTGCCCGAGCAGAAGAAGCTGACCCACCAGATGGTGATTCCGCTGCGATGGGGCGACATGGACGCGATGGGCCATGTGAACAACACGATCTACTTCCGCTACCTCGAGATCGCGCGGCTGGAGTGGCTGTACGAGGTCGGCGGGCCGCCCGACCCGTCGGGCTGCGGCCCGGTGATCGTCAACGCCTTCTGCAACTTCCTGCGCCAGCTGGAGTTCCCGGGCGAAGTGCTCGCCAAGCACTACGTCGCCAACCCCGGGCGCAGCAGCTTCGACACCTACATCACGCTGGAGCGCACCGACAACCCCGGCATCGTCTACGCCGAGGGCGGGTCGAAGACGGTGTGGACCGACTTCAAGGCGCAGAAGTCGGTGCCGCTGCCCGACTGGATGCGCCGGCTCGTCGAGTGACCCGGTGAGCGACCGGCGGGCCTGGGTGCACGAGGCGGTGCGGCGAATCGAGGCCGACTTCCAGCGCAGCAGCGACACCCACCTGATCCCGTTGCCGCTGCCCGGCTTCCCGGGCATCGCGCTGTACCTGAAGGACGAATCCAGCCACCCGACCGGCAGCCTTAAGCACCGCCTCGCGCGCAGCCTGTTCCTGCATGCGCTGTGCAACGGCTGGTTGCACGAGGGCAGCACGGTCGTCGAGGCCTCCAGCGGCTCGACCGCGATCAGCGAGGCCTACTTCGCCCGCCTGCTCGGCCTGCCCTTCGTCGCGGTGATGCCGGCCGGGACCTCGGCGCAGAAGATCGCGGCGATCGAGTTCCACGGCGGGCGCTGCCACCTCGTCGACGACCCGCGCGCGATCTATGCCGAGAGCGAGCGGCTCGCCGCCGAGCTCGGCGGGCACTACATGGACCAGTTCACCTTCGCCGAACGGGCGACCGACTGGCGCGCCAACAACAACATCGCCGAAAGCATCTTCGTGCAGATGCGCCACGAGCCCTGGCCCTGCCCGCGCTGGATCGTCGCCGGCGCCGGCACCGGCGGCACCTTGGCGACGATCGGGCGCTACGTGCGCTACTGCCGGCACCCGACCCGGGTCTGCGGTGCCGACGCCGAACACTCGGTGTTCTTCGACCACTACGCCGGCGGCGCCCCGTCGCTGTCGCTGGCGCAGGGCTCGCGCATCGAAGGCATCGGCCGGCCGCGGGTGGAGGCCTCCTTCGTGCCCGGCGTGCTCGACGCGATGGTCAAGGTGCCCGACGTCTGGAGCCTGGGTGCGATGCGTGCGCTGTCGCGGCCGCTCGGCCGCGCCGTCGGCGGATCGACCGGCACCAACCTGATCGCGGCGCTGGCCTGCGCGCGGGCGATGACCGCGCGCGGCCAGGGCGGCGCCATCGTCACGCTGCTGTGCGACGGCGGCGACCGCTACCGCCACAGCTACCACGACGACGCCTGGCTCGCCGAGCGCGGCCTGGCCTGCGCCGACGAGCGCGACGCGGTCGACGCGCTGATGCGCACCGGCGCCTGGCCCGAGGCGCTCGATCCGGTCCTGCGGCTGGCGGGCGAGCTGGCCTCAGCCTAGCAACTCGTAGGGGCCGCCACGCTCCAGTGCGCGCCGGTAGGCCGGCCGGGCGTGGATGCGGGCCAGCCAGTCCCGCAGCTTCGGGTAGCGCTCGTCGAGCCCGCCGCGCGCCGCGGCGGCTTCGAGCGGAAAGCTCATCTGCACGTCGGCTGCGGTGAAGGCCTGCCCGGCGAACCAGGCCCGCGCGGACAGCTCGGCCTCCATGAAGTCCAGCTGGGCGCGCAGGTTCGGCGCGATGAAGCCCGTCGTCACCTTGTCGGCGATCGCGCGCGCGATCGGCTTGACGAAGAAGGGCATCGGCGCGCCGCGCACGCGGTCGAACACGAGCTTCATCAGCAGCGGCGGCATCGCGCTGCCCTCGGCGAAGTGCAGCCAGTACCGATAGCGCAGGAAGTCGTCGCTGCCCGTCTCGGGGCGCAGACGCCCGCCGCCGTGGGCGTCGAGCAGGTACTCGATGATCGCGCCCGACTCGGCGACCGTCGTCCGGCCGTCGGTGATCACCGGCGACTTGCCCAGCGGGTGGACCTCGCGCAGCTCGGGCGGGGCGAGCATCGTCTTGCGGTCGCGCTTGTAGTGGCGGATGTCGTAGGACAGGCCGAGCTCTTCGAGCAGCCAGAGCACGCGCTGCGAACGCGAATTCTCGAGGTGGTGGACGGTGATCATGGGCAGTCCTTCAGCCGCCGAGCAGGCGGTGCACGAGGTCCGGGGTGGTGGCCGCGCCGAGCTTGCGCATCAGGCGCGTGCGGTAGACGTCGACGGTGCGCGGCGAGATGCCCAGGCGCCGGCCGATCAGCTTGCTGGTCAGCCCGTCGACGAGCAGCGCCGCGATCTCGCGCTCGCGGGCCGTCAATTCGACCTTCAGCACGCGCTTGGCCGACAGGTCCTCGAAGGTCCAGATGCCGGCGGCGTGCGGACGCGCCGGATCGAGCGCGCGGCCGCTGACGTGGCACCAGAACAGCTCGCCGTGCAGCCGCTTCATCACGCGGTCGTCGGCGTAGCGCCCCTGCGCGTCCATGCTCTCGGTGATGCGCCGCCCGGTGCGTTCGAACTCGTCGTGGGTGGGGTACAGCACCTCGAAGGACCGGCCGAGCAGCTGCTCGCGCTCGGCGCCGAACATCGCCAGCGCCTGCCGGTTCACGTCGACCATCTGGCGCTCGCGCGAGAGCACCAGGCCGATCGGCGCCAGCTCGAAGGCGGTGCGGTAGTCGATCGAGGGTCCGCTCACAGCAGCGCGTAGGTCGTCGTCGCGTGCGCCGCCAGGCGGCCGTCGGGGGTCGTGACCTGGATGTCGCCGAAGGCCAGGGTCTTGCCGCGCCGGAGCACGCGGCAGACCAGCGTGACCTCGGCGGTGTCGCCGGGCACCGGCCGCAGGAAGCTGGTCTGCAGCTGCACCGTGGTCATCGGCCTGAACTCGCCGAGGCTCGCGCTGACGGCCAACACCATCGCGGTGTCGGCGGCGGCCAGCACCGACTGCCCGCACAACACGCCGCCACCATGCACCAGTGACGGGGTGACCGGCATCACGACGGTCGTGCTGTCGGCATCGGCCGCGGTCACCCGCAGGCCGAGCGACTTCACGAACGGGGCGGCGACGCGGTCGAGCGTTTCCTGCATCGTCGTCAGCTTCATCCAAGGGCTCCTCTTTACTGAATTCTACGTAGCGACTACGTAACGCATTACGTAGTACGCTTCCCGCATCCGACATCGGAGGTTTCCCCATGAAGAAGGTTTATCCGAGTGCCGCCGAGGCCTTGAAGGGCGTGGTCAGGGACGGGCAGCTGATGGCCGTCGGCGGCTTCGGCCTGTGCGGCATCCCCGAGGCGCTGATCGCCGCGCTGCGCGACAGCGGCGTCAAGGACCTGACGGTGATCTCGAACAACGCCGGCGTCGACGGCTTCGGCCTCGGCCAGCTGCTCGAGACGCGGCAGATCAAGAAGATGATCTCGAGCTACGTCGGCGAGAACAAGGAGTTCGAGCGCCAGTACCTGGCCGGCGAGCTCGAGCTCGAGTTCACGCCGCAGGGCACGCTGGCGGAGAAGCTGCGCGCCGGCGGCGCCGGCATCCCGGCCTTCTTCACCCGCACCGGCGTCGGCACGATGGTCGCCGAAGGCAAGGAGATCCGCGAGTTCGACGGCCACCAGTACGTGATGGAGCGTGCGCTGACGCCCGAGGTGGCATTGGCCAAGGCCTGGAAGGCCGACAAGACCGGCAACCTGGTGTTCCGCCGCACCGCGCGCAACTTCAACCCGGCCTGCATCATGGCGGCCAAGGTGGCCATCGTCGAGGTCGAGGAGATCGTCGAGACCGGCAGCATCGACCCCGACGCCGTGCACCTGCCGGGCATCTTCGTGCACCGCATCGTGCTCAACGCCCACCCCGAGAAGCGCATCGAGAAGCGCACGATCACCGAAACGAAGGGAGCCTGACATGCCCTGGACCCACGATCAGATGGCCGCGCGCGCGGCCAAGGAACTGCAGGACGGCTTCTACGTCAACCTGGGCATCGGCCTGCCGACGCTCGTCGCGAACTTCGTCGACCCGAAGATCGAGGTCTGGCTGCAGAGCGAGAACGGCATGCTCGGCATCGGTCCGTTCCCGACCGAGGACCAGGTCGACGCCGACCTGATCAACGCCGGCAAGCAGACCGTGACGACGCTGCCGGGTTCGAGCATCTTCGGCAGCCACGACAGCTTCGCGATGATCCGCGGCGGCAAGATCAACCTGAGCATCCTGGGCGCGATGCAGGTCAGCGAGAAGGGCGACCTGGCCAACTGGATGATCCCGGGCAAGATGGTCAAGGGCATGGGCGGCGCGATGGACCTCGTCGCCGGCGTCAAGAGCGTCGTCGTGCTGATGGAGCACGTGGCGAAGAAGAAGGACGGCACGACGGACATGAAGATCCTGCCCAAGTGCACATTGCCGCTGACCGGCGTCGGCGTCGTCGACCGCATCATCACCGACCTGGCGGTGATGGACGTCACGCCGCACGGGCTGAAGGTCGTCGAGATGGCGCCTGGCGTGACGCGCGAGGAGCTGCAGAGCAAGACCGGCGTCGCGCTGCAATAGGCGACGCCTAGGTCTCGGGTGCCGAGAGCTGCGGCACCTCGACCTCGCAGACGATGCCGCGCTCGCCGCGCTCGCGCCACTGCACGGTGCCGCCGAGCAGCTTGACGCGCTTGCGGACGCCGCCCAGGCCGAGGCCGTGCGACCAGGCCGCCGGATGGCGGCCGACGCCGTCGTCCTCGATGCGCAGCGTCAGCCGCGGGCCGGCGAGCTGACCGACGATGTCCACCCGCGTGGCCTGCGCGTGGTGGATGATGTTGCTGACCAGTTCGCGCAGGATCCGCGTCAGGCTCGACCACTGGACCACGCTCAGGCGGACGTCGTGGTCGAACCGGAAGCTCCACGACAGGTGCACGTGGGCGGCGGTCAGGCGCTGGTGCAGGTCGGCCTTCCACTCGGCCGCGGCGTGCGACAGCCGGTGCTCGGCGGCGGCCAGGCCCCGGGTCAGCGTCTTCAGGTCCTGCAGCGTGTGGCGGACGTAGTCCTCGACCTCCTGCGTCTGCGCCTTGTACATCAGCGTCAGCAGCCGCGCGCCGATGTCGTCGTGCAGGTCCTGCGCCAGCCGCAGCCGCTCCTCGGTGCGGCCGCGCTCGACCGCCTGGTCGTAGGCGACGGCGCGGCGCAGCTGGTCGACGATGCGGTCGGCCAGGCGTGCGTCCTCCTCGGTGAAGATGCGCTGGCCGCGGCGCGCGAAGCGCAGCACCAGCGAGCGCGTGTCGGCGCCCGAGCCGGGCCCGTGCAGCGGCACGACCAGCGCGGCGCCGTCGGCGACGACGCGCGCGCGCGCCGAGGCACGATCGACCTGCACGACCTCCATCGGGTCGAACAGGTCGCGCAGCAGCTGGGCCAGCAGGGTGCGCAGCCGCTCCGGATGCTGCTGGACCTCGCGCGCGACCCGGTACAGCTGGTCGAAGGTCCGCTCGGTGGTGACGAGCGAGCTGCCGAGCATCTGGTTGAGCACCCACTGGCGCGCCGCGGCGTAGGCCGCCAGCGCGATGAACACGGCCAGCGTGAGCGAGGTGAACTGCCCGAGCGAGAACACCGAGACGAACAGCAGGTCCAGCGAGGTCGCGACGGTGCTGAGGCCGGCGAGCATCGCGAACTCCCGCAGCACGCGCCGCGCCCGCGACAGGAAGGGCACGAGCAGCAGCAGCGAGGCGAAGAACACGTACCAGATCAGCGCCGCCGCGGTGGCCACGCCGTAGGGCACGCCGGACTGCCACCAGGCCGCCGCCACGGCTGCGGACACCAGCACCATCGTGCCGAGCGCGGCGATGCCGAACCGCCGCAGCACGGCGGCGAAGGGGTTGGGTTCGCGCCGGTAGGAGTGCGACAGCACGCCGATCGCGGCCGCGCCCAGCGCCAGGGTCATGCCCTGGCCCCACCACCAAAGATGGGGCAGCTGGCCGAGCAGGGCGAGCACCACGACCACGCCGGCGATCGCCCAGGCCGCGCCGCCGATGAGCCGGTGGCCCGGCAGCTTCATCGGCTGCAGCGCGAACACCTGCACCGCGGCGGCGGCGGTGGTCAGGTCGAGCGCAATGCGCCAGGGCAGGCTGTCGATCGCCGGCAGCAGCGTCGTTCCGATGTCGTCGATCGTGTCCACCCCGAGCCAGACCAGCGTCGCCGCCTGGCACAGCGCCATCACCGCGTACAGCAGGTTGGTCGTTCGCGGGCGCGCCATCACGACGACGACGCCCACCAGGTAGACCACCAGGGCCAGCCCGCTGAGCAGCCAGAACAGCATCGGCAGGCCGGAAAAGCCACGGCGCGTCGGCGTCACGCTGGCGGTCGAGCCATCGGCGAAATGCAGCGAGACCCGCTCGGCGCGCAACACCTCGGCCAGCGCCTCGGACCGCCGCACGTGCTCGGCACGCTGCTCGTCCCAGACCAGCCAGCGCGCCGACTGAGCGAACAGCGCGGCGTCGACGCGGATCGGTTCGCGGCCGCGGCTGGACGCGCTGTACAGCGCGGTGCCGACCTGCGACTGCAGGTCCGGCAGCGGGGTGGCCTGCAGCAGCAGCTGGCCGCGCGGACCGGTGCTCCAGATCGCGTCGATGTGAACCTGGCCGGCCAGCGAGCGCATCAGCGCGAACTGCGCGATGCAGCCCAGCAGCGCGGCCAGCACCAGCAGGCGCACGCGCCAGCCCATCCACCGCCGTCGCGGACGGCCTTCGATCAGCCGCTCGAAGGCGCTCGGCTCGAAGGTGCTGTCGTCGGGGGCGGCGCCCTGCATGGGCTACCGGAAGGTCAGACGAGGCCCTGCTTGCTCGCCAGCACGGCGGCCTCGGCGCGGCTGGAGACGTTGAGCTTCTTGTAGATCGACTTGATGTGGT